>JBBTBY010000020.1 GCA_038043445.1 Spirochaetota bacterium | reverse complement strand
GGCGACCGCCAGCACCGCGCCAGCGATGCGGCGCGAGAACCAGCGGGCTATGACGAAGGCAAGCGCCCCGAATATCGCCGCGAACAGCACGCCCCCCATCATGATGATGAGCCTCGTCGCAGAAAGATGGTCCACATTGACGGCGATGCCGATAAGGAGCTGTGGTTCCATCATTTCGTTCTCGACCGGGAACGCACGCACATAGTATCTGGCCCCGCCGATATCACGTTCCCCGCTCTCTCTTGTGACATCGCCCGCTTCCGTGTGTACCCGGATGTTGTAGGGAACGGCGAACGGGGCGGCCTGATACCCGTTGGGGAAATGCAGGCTAAGAAGGCTCAGTGTCCGCTTGTTCCAATGCTCAAGCACCGATGCATCGATATCACGGAAGGCGGTAACGCTCACCACCCTGTCCCCGACAACGCGCACCGTGGTCCAGGCGAGACAGAAACCGAACACCGAGTTCATAAGCGGACCCGAGCGCTTGAGCAGCCGGAGACTTTCCGGGATGATGAAGCGTTCCGGCGTCCCTTTCGAATACGTGAGCGACATCGATCTATCGCCTTTGACATCGTGCATGAGGTAGTACGCATCATCGCTTGACCCGGGATCGCCGTGCGCAATGAGCGCATCACAGCGCCGAGCGGACGCTTTCGCGAGCGCCGTAAGCCGATCACTGATATCCGTTCGGATGAAATTCTCCGCCGCGGAGGTGCGGCTCATTATCATGTCGTGCACCGCGCTCTGATTGTACACGACAAGGAACAGTATCACCCCTGCGATGAGCGGCATGACCGCAAGCGATACGGTCACCGCAAGCATCTTGACCGAGAGGTGACGGGCTTCGATGATACGGTGCACGGCAATAAGGATGAGCGATATCAGCGCGAAGAACAGTGCAACGAAGATGAGGACGCGTATGAAGGAAAGAACAAATGCATCCTTTCGGGGCAGAACATGAAGGAGCACGACCGAAGAAGTCCCGTCCCCGTACTCTACCGGAGAAGCGATGACATCCCCGAACGCGGTCGACATAACGCGCTCTGCCGTGTAGTCAGCATCGTGCTGCCGATGCCTGATGTTAAACGACCGAACAGCAGCAGTCGCCTCCTCTGACGCATTGGAGGCACCGATACACGCACCGTTCACTGACACGAAGGGAACGGCATGCGACAGTATGTTCAGATCATGCGCACGAAGGGATATGTTCGATGCCGGCCCGGGAATACGGCGGATCGCGGTAACGCCGAAAGGCGTGAACTGCGCGGATGATTCCTTTATCGTAACGATAACATCAGCTGTCTGCTTTTCCGGACGAACGGGTACGATAAGCTCATGTTCATGTGATACAAGACCGCTCAGACCGGTCGCCCGACGCGACACTTCCGATATGAAGTGCGGCGGAAATCCGTGGCCGAACAGATCGGACCCTGAGCTGTAGGAAAGCCCGTCAATTATGGGTATGCTCTCCACGGTGCCATCCGCATACCGAACATCGATGCGGGCGATCATGCCGGCGAAACGGATAGCGCTGTGCGACATACTGTCACGGCTGCCGGAATACTGCACACGCACCTCGTCCATGTGCATGCTGACCGGATATCTCACCGACTTCATCTCCGGAAAACCGGCAATGTGCTGTATCAGCGGATAGTATCGATAGTATACGGTACCCTGCCAGCTGTGGTTAAGCGGGCTCGTGGACACCATCACGAACGGACCGGGATGGTTCACTGCACGGATCGTATCGACGAACGTGACGGCACGGACCATCGCCCCTGCTGCCGGAAGCATATTCGAGCCTTCTATCCTCACGATATCCGCGGTACCGCCAAAATCCAGCGCATACTCACCTATCAGCGACACCACCTTTTTTGAATCGGTATTGATGAGTAAAAGCCCTTCCTTCGCGTCTCCTGAGATATTCGTACGGTTCTGCAGGCGATACTGTCCCAAAAACAGATTCACGCCGTTGGTAAGTACCAGATCAAAACGCCGGCCAGCGGAGCTTAGAAATGAGAGCCGGTATGCGGGAGCTATCTCCTTTACGGTCGGATAAGCCGATGTGCCGTTGATGATGAGCCGCACACCAGTCGCCCTGACCGGGGCGATACCCTGCGCGATGGACGATGTATTCGGGATCATCGCCTCGAAGCGGAACGGTGTCCCCTGCCTGCTCGTAATGACGGGCAGCTCGGGAGCGAGGGGAACTGAGTAATAGGGAAAAAATGCAGACTGTGTTCCACCCGTGACTGCCGCATACATCCTCCGGGCAATATCGTCGCTGTCCATTTTTCCTTCAAAGAACGCCTTTGCATTGGACACGACACCGCGGTCTATCTCTTGAATACGCGAGACGAGCATCCCCCTTTGAAATTCAAGAACGAAAAACACTGCGCCGTAAAGAACGGTGCAAAGGACAAGCGCACCGATGGATATGACCGCCGCTTTGACCTTTGAGCGAAACGGCAGCGCGACAATGCGCTCGAGCGCAATGCAGTAGCCGACATACAGAACGAAACCGATGATGAACGCGGCTGCGAGCGGCATCGGGAATTTGAAGCGCAATGGCCGCCAGAAGAACCCCTTGAACGAAAGAGGAAGAAGATAACGCGCCGAGACATACGCCTTTGAACTCCCATTGATAGAGAGTTGCGTTTTTCTGTATCCATCTTCGTCTGCGTCATCAACGGCCACGTTGATGCCGATATCATGGACAACGCCTGCCGAAACCAGATGGAGAGGGACGCGAATCTCCATCGTATAATGATCGCCGTGTTCCTTCGATGCCGCGGTTATGCCGAACAGTGTCAGCACGGGTACCGAGCCGCCGCCTCTCGCTTTGTACACGAGCAGTTTCTCACCGGGGGCGGTGGGCGGAAGGAGGTATATCTGAAAATCGCCCGGCACCGATGCTGCATTCGTCCGGTTCACCAAATACCTTGATGACAGAAACAGCTCTACGCCGTCGCCGTCGAAGTACGCGCCGGTGCGGTGCTTATGCCTGCGCATAGTATCGCGCACGATGCATCCGATGTAAAGATATTCGTCATCATAATTGACGCACACCTCTGCGGAAAGGTCGTTCGTCCCTCGCCATGCCCCGGGCGCCATTTCCAACGCAACATTCGTCCGTTCATTCATCCGTACCGGTGCTGATCGATCAAAATCCGACAGATCGCCATCGATAGTGATCGAATTCGTCCGCGGCAGGGCTGCCATCGACGCCGAGAACACCGGTGCGACGGCGATGATCGCGATGATAATGGCTCGCATGAGAACTCCACTCGCTGGCATCGGATATGAGGGATAGAGGGATTATAGTTTTCATCCACCATCATCGCCTCCTCCGCTGATGTGCAGTATACCACCCGCCGAATCTCTGTCAATTACAAAAGGGGTGTGAGCGGCACGAATCGTTCATAATCCATACCTTGCCCCCCCGCCGCGCATATTCGACAATCTGCATCTTTTTACTGCACTTCGCTACTTCACAACTCGTATTCCAACCAACGATACTGATTGTGTTCAATCATCTCTCGTCTCCTTAATGTATACAATTTCACCCTATGGAATTCTGCAAGCCCTGAGAGTTTCCCGGTCATATTATAGTGACAGGAGACTTTATGTGGTTCAGTGCGGCAATTAACGATTCACTCTGCATACAGAGCGTTAAATTCAATTTCATGCCATCGTGGTGGTATCGCAACTATGGCATCGAATATGGCGAGAAAATGATCAAGGATCCGGACTACAGGATAGCCATGCACCAGGAGATGCGACGCTTATTACACAAGCGTTTCAGCACCATCCATATTGGAGAAGAATCCCCCCAGCCGTATCCTGTTTTGCCGGATTGGCAAAATGCCATTACCTCCGCATTAGTCGGCGCTAAGGTGGAATACCCCATCGATAATTGTCCGCAAGGACATCACCTGCCGGAAGAAGAAACTGCAGCCCTGCGTGTGCCTGATGATCTGTGGTCGGTCTATCCATACAACGAACTGGCCCGACAGATCCACTACATGAATCGCCGTTTTAACACAGACATTATACCAGCCGTGCCGATCCGCGGCGTTTTAAATGAAGCGGTCATTTTGCGGGGAGATGCCCTCTTCGTCGATATGTTCGAATCGCCGGAGAAAGCCCGGGCAGTTCTGGATTTCAGTTCCAACCTGATTTTAAAGCAGCTGGCATTGAATGCTGCAGGATGCATGATTTTCAATTGCACCATTCCCCTCGTGGGCCCCCAAACCTATGCGGAATGGCTGTTGCCGATGGATCGCGAGATCGCCGACGTATGCACAGCACAGCATTGGGATTTTTCGATCCATCATTGCGGAAGGCTCGATGACTACATCGGTCTGTATCGGCAGCTTTCGCCAAAGATTAAGACGCTCGATATCGGGCATGATTCCAATACGCGAAAGGCGATGGCTGGATTTCCCGAGGCAGATATTTCTCAGATCATTGACGCTAAAATCATGAATAACGGTTCTCCGGCACAAGTCGGTGAGAAGATTTACGCGTTGCTTGATACAACGAAGGGTCAATGGCATCGGCTTTCCCTCAACATCACTGATATCGATTACGGCGCTCCTGATGAGAACCTATTCGCCGTTTACCACCATCTGAAACGAGCAGAATGGTGAGAGAAGGGGGACCCGCGGGGGTGAGTGCTCTCGGATGCGAAAAACATACTATCTCGTACGATAAATGCACTTTATCATGCGTGATCATTGCTTCCGGCGCCAGGCCTTGCGTCATGTGATTTTAGCGATATAATCACACCATCATTCGTGAGGAGTTGGTTATGATATCCCGCCATATGCTCCCGGTCATCCTCTCTCTCCTAGTCGCTTCTTCCGCCTTCCCTGCCGTTTCACTCCCGTCGATATTCGGCAATAATATGGTCTTCCAGCGCGAAAAGCCCGTACGTGTTTTCGGCTTCGCCGCACCCGGCGAGAGCGTGAGCGTTACCATCGGCAAGGAGACCGTATCGGTGACAGCCGCGGACGACGGCAGCTTCACCGCCGTTCTCAAACCGCGTCCCGCCGGCGGACCGTTCACGGTGACGGTGAAAGGCTCGAATACCATTACGCTCACGAACGTGCTCTTCGGCGAGGTGTGGATCGGCTCCGGGCAGTCGAACATGGAATGGCCGGTGATACGCACCATCGATTTCTCCAATGAGATATCGAACGCCAACTTCCCGGCGCTCAGATTGTTCACCGTAAAAAAGAAAGTGCTCATGTCGCCCACCAACGATGCGGATGTCATCGGCTGGGCATCCTGCTCGCCGAGCAATGTCGGCGGTTTCTCGGCGACGCTCTTCTATTTCGGCCGTGAGCTCCATGAACGGCTCAAGGTGCCCGTAGGGCTCGTTCACACCTCATGGGGCGGCACGCCGGCAGAATCGTGGACGAGCATGGAAGGATTCGATGACGATCCGGAACTCGCGATATTCAGAACGCGTTTTGTCCAGATGACGAACGCGCTCACGAAGAAGGACAATAAACAGGAGATGATCGTCTATCAGAAGAAGCTCGCCGCCTGGGAGGATTCGCAGCGCCTGAAGGACCCGGGCAATAAAGGTTTCGGCAGGGGCTATGCCCGCGCAGACCTCGACGACGCATCGTGGCAGACCATGATGCTCCCGCAGGCCTGGGAAAACGCAGGGCTTGCCATCGACGGTGCGCTCTGGTTCAGAAAGACCATCGATATCCCCGCATCGTGGAACAATAAAGACCTCGTGCTTGCCATCGGCGCCGTTGATGATTTCGATGTGACCTATTTCAATAATTTCGAGGTGGGCGCCACCGGCACGAACGTGACGAACTGGTGGGCATACCCGCGACGCTACTCCGTTCCCGCAACGCAGGTGAAGCAGGGGAAGGCGATCATCGCCGTCCGCGCATTCGATAATTACGGCGGCGGCGGATTGGTAGGCCCGGCGGGCGAGATGAAGATATTCCCGAAAGATGCACCGAAGGATGCGATAGCGCTTACCGGCACCTGGAGATACTTCATCGAAATGCAGGCAAAGCCCCGTGAGCCGCGCGGGCAGCGGCCGGTCGGTCCCGCGGACATATCACGTCCGCAGAACATCCCTTCGTCGCTCTTCAATGCGATGATAGCACCGCTCACCAATTTCGTCATACGCGGCGCCGTGTGGTATCAGGGCGAATCGAATGCCGGGCGCGCGTATCAATACCGCAAGCTCTTCGCCGCGATGATAAAGGACTGGCGTAAGCGCTGGGGCATCGGCGATTTCCCGTTCTATTTCGTGCAGCTCGCGAACTATATGGCGAAGACACCGGCACCGGGGGAATGCGCATGGGCGGAGCTCCGTGAAGCGCAGACGATGACGCTCTCGCTCCCGGCGACCGCCATGGCCGTCATCATCGATGTCGGCGAAGCGTCGAACATACATCCCTGGAACAAACAGGCGGTGGGCAGACGTCTCGCGTATCCCGCGCTTAAGAATATCTACGGTATGCGTGTATCGAGCTCGGGGCCCCTCTATCGCTCCATGTCCGTCGAGGGTTCCGCGATACGCATCAATTTTGACTATGTATCCGGCGGTCTTTCCGTATACGGCACGAACGATCTCTACGGGTTCAGCATCGCCGGTGATGATAAGAAATTCCACTGGGCGACAGCCGTCATCGAATCGAATACCGTGGTCGTAAAGAGCCCGCGCGTGCCGAACCCGGTGGCAGTGCGCTACGGCTGGGCGAACAATCCCGATGTGTCGCTGTACAACACGGCGTATCTCCCCGCCTCACCGTTCCGCACCGATTCCTGGCCGGGGCTGACGATAAACAATAAATGACGGATTTTAAGTCCTATTATTCGCTGAAACAGAGATCCGTCGAAGCGCATCTGTCGAGGCTTTTTACCGATGCACCGCCTCATCTCGCGCCGTTCTACAGAATGATGCGCTATCCTATCGATGCCGGCGGCAAGCGCCTGCGCCCCGTGCTCGTGCTCATGGTGAACGATACGTTCGGCGGTGCGGATGCATCCGTGCTCGACACGGCATGCGCGCTTGAGCTCATCCATACCTACTCACTCGTACATGACGATCTCCCTGCCATGGACGATGATGAACTTCGCCGCGGCAAGCCCACGGTGCATATCCGCTACGGCGAGGGGAACGCCATACTCGTGGGCGATGCGCTTCTCACGTACGCCTTTTCGCTCGCAGCACGATCGCCGCTTTCGGACAGCGCGGTGCGTGCGGTGACAGGCGAATTGGCAGATGCCGCGGGATGCAGCGGTATGGTGGGCGGGCAATTCCTTGACCTGTGCAACGAGGGGAGCGCGATCGCGTTCGAACTGCTCACATCGATACATGCGCTCAAAACGGGGGCGCTCATACGCGCCGCGGTACGCATCGGGGCCGTTGCGGGGGGTGCGGATGACGACACGCTCACAGCGCTCACCCGTTACGGCGAAGCGATAGGCCTCGCCTTCCAGATCCAGGACGACATACTCGATGTAACGAGCGACACTGCGTCCCTTGGAAAGCCCGTCGGGAGCGATGAGAAGAACGATAAATCGACGTATGTGAAATTCTTTGGGCTGGACGGCGCGCAGAAGAAAGCGGCCGCCGCGGTGGACGCAGCCCTCGAAGCGATAGCCTCGTGCAAAGGCGCCGAACAGCTGACCGGCCTTGCGCGGTATATCATCGAACGCAGATCTTGATCCTTTCCCCGATCGCGGGCAGTCATCTGCGGCTAGGCATCGATAGTACCCTGTAACAAATCCCCGGGATGCGGGGTACATTCAGGTAATTCCATTTTCCCCGAAGGAGGGATCTCGATGAAATATTTTCTTGCTGCGGCGCTCGCCGCGCTCACATTCATCTCCTGCAGCCTGTCCGATGAGGCATTCGTCGCGAACGAACTGGCCGAAGACTTCGCCAGCCAGGAGAATGGCACCGCCACCGAAGTGAACGATACCATGAATCTTTTCATCGGCGGTGATTCAGGCACGAGCACTACGACCGTGTCGGCAACGGTACAGATAACCGCTTCCAACGGCACGCTCACCGGTTTCAGCTGGGATGCGACGACCAACGGCTACAAGCGCACCGTGTCGAATCTCGGTGTATCCATACCGGGGCGCTACAGCGGGACGATACAGTCGGCAACCATATATGTCTGGTTCTTCACGACACTGGACGCCAGCGGCGTACCGGTGCCGCTCCCCAATGTCGCGAAATCGCTCGGCGACGCGGCGAACGCGTCCATACGCTCGCTCAAGTACAGCCGGGCGTCCGCGGTTTCGCTCAATAACATCAGGCGTGCCATCGAGCGTACCATGTCGACGGCGACCGTGTTCACGGCCACCGGCATCAATGACGGTTCACAGGGTGTTACCCTGAGCGGTTCGCGCACGGCGTCGAACCATGCAACGGGGTCATCGCTCTACACCGGCGATTGGACAACGACGCAGACATTCAGCGCCCTCGATGTAAAGCGGAGCGTGTCAGCAGACGGCGTCGTATACGCGGCGTTCACTGGCACCATCGCGATGACGCTGCTCGGGACCTATACGGGACCGCGCGGCACACGGACGATAGACCGCTCGGCGGCGCTCTCCATGAGCGGCACGCGCACGGTGACCGTGACCGCGGACGGCATTTCCATTACTGTCGATGTGGCGACCGGGGATACGTCCGAGTAGGGTATCCGTTACTGCGCTATCGATACGCAGTATATCGTCTTTTGGTCGCGGAGATACAGCTTGCCGTTGGCTATCGCGAGCGGCGCCCACGCCGTCTTCGTTGTAAGCACTTTCGCCTGCGCAAGCGGTTTATAGCCGTCCGGCGAGGGGTCGATGATATAGAGTATACCGCTGTCACCGTCGACGCTGTAGATGACGCCGTCCGCAGAGAGCATGCCGCCCTTCTCGAAATTCGGCTCCTTCCCGGTGCCCCATTTCTTCTCGCCGTCAAGCGAGAGGCATACAAGTCCGTCACGGCGGCTGTTGTCATTGCTGTGCGCATAGAGATAGCCGTTGATGAAGAGCGGGAGATGTATCTGTGCCCCGCAATCCTGTGTTGCGAACACTTTCGAAACGGAAAATGACGACCCGCTCTTTTTCACCTGTATCATGACCGAGCCCGCACCGTACCCGGCGGTGATGAAGAATTTCCCGTCGCCGACAGCGAGCGGGAACGATATGGGTATCGTGCACTGCCAGCCGTCATACGACCAGAGATCAGCACCGGTGTTCGGATCGAAACCCGCTATCTCTCCCGAGCCGCTCTTCGTCTTGGCGCTGATAATGAGCACCTGCTCGATACCGTCGACCTCGGCGAGAACCGGCGAAACATAGCATGCGCCGCCGGAAAGCGTGCGGGATTTCCAGACCACATCTCCCGACGCAAGATCGTATGCGACCAATCCTGCCGAATCGGCGAACACGGATACAATGACCGTCTTCTTATAGACAAGCGGGTTCTGAGAATAACCCCACGTCGGCAGCTTCGATCCGTAATCGTCCATGATATTCTTCTGCCAGACGACTTTGCCGGTCTCCTTGTCGAGACAGGTGAAATGCCCCTTCGGGCCGACGACATACACGAGCACCCCGTTGACGGTCGGCGTTGCGCGCGAACCGGGATACGATATCTTCGCCGGCGCAGGATACGCATACCGCCAGAGCTCTTTGCCGGATGCGGCATCAAGACAGCGGACGGCATCATTATCGCCCGCGCGGTCGAGGAAATACAGTTTCCCCGCCGCTATCGCCGCCCCGCCGAACCCATCCCCGGTGCTGGTCTTCCAATCTATCGCAGGGCCGCCCTCGGGGAACGAGCGTATCAATTTCGTCTCGGATGAAACAGCGTTCCGGTCGGGACCGAGGAATTGCGGCCAATCGGCTGCCGTCAGCATCGCAGCGAACGATATAAGGATGATGATGTGCTTCATATGCACTCCTTGTGATGACTTCAGTATATTACATTTCGTCGGTAATTGTCAACACGCCGTGTAAACCCAATGCATCACATAAGGATAAAGAAAACCACCGGTTGCATTTTTCTTACATGAGGAATTGGGGAAATGACCGGAGATGACTATGAAACCGGGAGCAGTATGATGAACGCGTTGCCGCCCTCGGTCTCGCTCTCCACCCACACCTTGCCGCCGTGCGCGCCGACGAAGGCCTTCACGATATAGAGGGCGATATTGAGGTTCTTATCATCGTTCTGCCCCTGCGTGTTCTTGATGATAAGATCGAATATGCGCGACTGCACGCGGTCATTGAGCGAGCGCCCCTCGTCCATGAAGCGTATCTCGACGAATTTATTGAGGCGCTTGCCCGCCTCGCCGAGTTCGGAGAAGAGAGAATAGAACTCGTCCTGATAATCGAGAAGCCCCACGGTGACCACGATGCTCCCGCCCTGCGCACTGTGCTTGACGCTGTTATGGAGGAGATTGTTGAATACCTCGTATATCTTGAGCTTATCGATGCGCATCGGGGGTATGACATCGCGCACTTCGACGCGGAGTTTCAGCCCGCGGTTCTCCATGAATATCATGTTGTCCTCGATGCAGCGGTTGAGGAGCTCGACCACGTCCTCGTCCGTCTTCTCGAGAGATATGCGCCCCGTCTCTATGCTCTTGTAATGCATCGTCGTATCGATGATGCGTGTGGCGAGCCGTGCCTGCCGGTCGATAGCGTTCACCGAGCGCACTATCTCCTCGCGCGGGAGCTCGGGTTTTTCCAGGCAGAATTTCGTATAGTTGCGTATCAGCGACAAGGGGCCTTTGATATCGTACCCGGTGAACGTCAAGAGGTCGTTGTGCCGCTTGTTGACGAGCATGAGCTGCTTGTTCTGGTACTCGATGCTGTCGATGACGTTCTTCATGATGAGATTGTTCCTGAGCCGCCGTATGAACGGCGTCTCGTCGAAGGGCATGAGGAGATAATCGGTGATGCCCGCGGAGCTTTCCGTGTCGATGAGGCCGATGGTCTCCCGCTCGACGATGGTCATGATGGACACATCGTCGTACTTGTGATTGCGCCGTATCGCGCCGATAAGGGGGAGTATCTTCATGCGGTCGGATTCGAGGTCGGCGACCACCGCATCGATGCGCTGGCTCCGGAGCGCACGCATCGCTTCATCGACGCTCCCCGCCGTGCGGAACGCGAAGCGGTTCTTCGCGAGCGTATAAGCGATGGTATGACGGACCGACGGGTCGATGGAGACGGCAAGCGTCACCGCTTTCCCCGGCGAGGCGATATTATCGAAGAGCACCGTGAGCCGGTCGAAGAGCCGTCTGCCGTCCGCGGGCTTGCGCAGATAATCGGTGATGCCGTTGTCGAACCCGCGCACATGCTCGTGCAGGATGTCGCGCCCGGTCACGAACATGATCGGTATCTGCGTGTACTGTTTCTGCGTGCGAAGCTCGCGTGCGAGCGCATATGCCTCGCGGCGTACGCTGTCGGCATCGATGATGACGGCGTCGGGCCGCCGGGAGGTCACGCGCTCCCTGAACGTCGCAAGACTTGTCACTGCATACGCACGGAAATGCTCCGCACGGAGCATCGCCTCGAGTGAGGACGCGCTCTCCTTCTTCGGCGAGAACACGGCTACCTGCTTATCCTTCGCAGCGGCGATACTGCGGCGTCTTCGAGCGGTGCGCTGAATGATATTGCGTATGTCCTCCTCGCGGAAGGGCACCGTCAAAGGATAGATGAGCTGCCGCTCAAGCGTCCGGGCGTCCGCATTGCGCCTATTGATATTGACGACGATGACGCGTTTCGTATTGTTGGCGTCGAAGTTCTTGATGCGCCGCGCAAGGTCGTAGCCGTCGCGGTTGCCCACGGAATCGGAGATGACGATGAGCCCCGTCGTCGGGGCTTTGCTTTCCGCTATGACATCGTAGTAACGGCGGGTGTTGCGTACGGCATATCCCATACGCGTGAGTATCGATTCGAGCAATCTGCCGATGCTGCGGGACGATACTGAAATAAGAGCGGTCTGTTCCATATAGTTCTGTGGAGCTGACGGGGATCGAACCCGTCGCCTCTTGAATGCCATTCAAGCGCTCTACCAGATGAGCTACAGCCCCGCGCAGCGAGTGCAGGGAATGTACAGTTTTTCAGCGAAAAAAGCAAGATGAACGATATGTTCCCTTGTCAATCCCCATAAATCGGTTTATACTGTGCGCACTATGGAAAACACATATCGATCCATGCTCCTTGCCGGTGCCGTTCTTCTTGCCATAGCGTCCTGCGGCAACGATCCGCGCATGACATACCCGAATATCTACCGCAATGCCGGCATATCGTTCAGTTATCCGGACGGCTGGAAGGTCATTCGCGACGAGACCAACACAGTACGTTTTATCGCTGTGCGTTCGCCGGCCACCGCGCTTTTCACGGTGCTCTTGATACCCGAAGAGAAGGCGCCGACACTTGAGGCGTTCGCATCGCAGTACGACCGGCTCTCCGGCGGATCGGCGGCCCCGGCTGTGGGTAATTCTGTATTCGGGAGCATTGAGCGGAGCGCGGAATACATGCATCTCGTGGAGCATTTTACCCGTATGTACCAGGAGAAGCCGGTGCCGTACACCCGTGTATACTGGCGCGGATATTCGGGGAATGCCGTGCTCTTCATCACCGCCGAATCGTCGGAGGGCGAAGCGCCGTCCGCCTCGGGTAAATTCGATACCATACTCGCATCATTGCGCTACGCCGGACGCCGCTAGTCACCGCTCTGAAAGCACATCGGCAAGCGAGCGCGTCACATCCTCTATCGTGGTGAAGAGAATGCCGCGCATGCCGAGCGATACGGCCGCTTCCACGTTCGCCGGCTTATCATCGATGAAGGCCGCTTCCGCAGCGGTTACCGATACGCGTTCAAGCGCCCGCCGGTATATGAGCTCATCGGGCTTGGCCGAACCCTCGTCGCAGGAGAATACGGCTCTGTCGAACGGATAGTCCTTCTCGAAATAATAGTCGCGCGTCGGCACTTCGGTGTTCGTCACGAGCGCCGTCCGTATCCCGCGGGACTTGAGCGTGTGCACGAGCGCTATCGTTCCGGGCTTATCGATGAACACCGCACGCACCGCTTCTTTCCAGAGCGATATCCCTTCCGGCACTTTTTTCCCGAACGCGAGATATGCTTTCTCCCAGAGCTCACGCTCCGTCATCCGCCCGGTCTGGAACAGGTGTTCGTACGGCGAAAAGAACGCCTTCATTCGGTCGGCATCGATATGAAAATGGTCCGCGAACGTCCGTATGAAACCCGGGGCGGGATCATCGATGACGACGCCCCCCCAGTCGAAGAACACGGCACGAAGCACGCTCATGATGCGTTCATCGCTCCGACGGTACACGCATCGAGAGCGGCATATATGACCGTTCGCCGGCGATGTATTTGTACGCAGGGCGTATGATGCGTCCGCCGCTCACATGCTCCTCGAGCAGATGCGCCGTCCACCCGGCCATGCGCGAGATGGCGAATATCGGTGCGAAGAGATCGGTGGGTATACCGAGCATGCTGTAGACGAAGCCGGAATAGAAATCAACGTTCGCACAGATGGGCTTGTCCGATCTTTTCACGTCCGCAAACACCTTCGGGGTGAGCGTCTGCACGAGGCGATAAAGATTGAACTCGTCCGAACGCTTCTTCTCGGCGGCGAGCGCCTCCGCGCGTTCTCGCAGTATCTCCTCGCGCGGGTCGGAGAGCGTATACACCGCATGCCCCATGCCGTACACAAGGCCGGTGCGGTCGAACGCCTTCTTCTCGATTATCTTCACGATATACTTCTCGACCTGCTTCTCGCTCGACCAGTCGCGCACGTGCTTCTTGATATCGTCCATCATCTGTATCACTTCTATGTTCGCCCCGCCGTGCTTCTTCCCCTTAAGCGATCCGACAGCAGCGGCGATGGACGAATACGTATCCGTATCCGTCGAGGCGATGCAGTGCACCGCAAAGGTGGAATTATTCCCGCCGCCGTGTTCCGCATGGAGCACGAAGGCGAGATCGAGGAGGTCGGCCTCGAGCGGCGAGTAGTTCGAATCGGGGCGCAGAAGATGCAGGAAGCTTTCCGATGTCGAAAGCGAATGCTTGGGCTTATGCAGGTACAGGCTCCCGTCATTGTGATAATGCATCTTCGCCTGATATCCGTACGCGGCGATGGCGGGTATGCGCGCGATGAGCTCGACACTCTGGCGGAGCACGTTCGCAAGCGTTCGATCTTCCGCTGCTTCATCGAACGAGTAAAGATTGAGCACGCTCCTCGCGATGAGGTTCATGAGGTCTTTGCTCGGATGGCGAAGTATCATGTTCTCCTTGAACCCGTCGGGCAGCATGCGCCGTTCGTCGAGTATGGCGGTGAACGCAGCGAGCTCTTTTTTCGTCGGGAGCATGCCGAACAGAAGGAGGAACACTATCTCTTCGAAACCGTGCCGCTTCTCCTTGTGGAATCCGCGGGTTATCTCCTTGATATCGATGCCGCGATAGGAAAGCCGACCCGGGACGGGCTTCTTCTCCTTTTCATCGATGATATAGCCGTGTACATCGCCGACGTCGGTGAGACCCACGAGCACGCCGGTGCCGTCGGGATTGCGCAGCCCCCGCTTGACATTGTAGCGGACATACTGGTCCGGCGCGATATGATCGCTTTTCGCCACAACGCCCGCCATGGCATCAAAAAAACTTTTTTCGCTGCTCGATCGCTTTGCTTTTGCCACGGACGACTCCACGCATATTATTGTCACGGTCGAGGCATAGTACCCGATGGATGTCGATTTGTCAATAAACCGCCCGCGGCGTGATATTGCAAACGTCATTGCCCGCTGTATACTTCCCCTCGTCATGACGCACAGCGAAATATTGAAGAACATACGCCGCATCGAGATAACGACGTCGCGCATCGTCAACGAATATTTCTCGGGCCAGTACCACAGCGCGTTCAAGGGCCGCGGCATGGAATTCGACGAGGTTCGCCAGTACATACCGGGCGACGACGTGCGCGATATGGACTGGAACGTCACCGCGCGGTACGCCGTCCCGCATGTGAAGCGATTCCGCGAGGAACGCGAACTCACCGTCATGCTCCTCGTCGATGTATCGCCCTCGACGGTGTTCGGGAGCACGAACAAGCTCACCTCGCATCTTGCCGCGGAAGTGGGCGCCGTGCTCGCCTTCTCGGCGATGAAGAACAATGACAAGGTCGGGCTTGCCCTCTTCTCCGACGAGGTCGAGGAATACCTGCCGCCGAAAAAGGGGCGCAATCACGTCCTTGCGATACTGCGCACCGCCGTCTACCACACGCCGCGCGGACGCGGGACGGACCTTGCAAAAGCACTCTCATACATAAGCCGCATACAGAAGAAGCGCGCTGTCATATTCCTTCTTTCCGATTTTCATGCGCCGTTGCCGGAGCGTGAGATCGATATGACCAATCGCACGCATGACCTTGTCGCGGTACGGCTGTCCGACCCTCGGGAGTGCTCCCTCCCCGCCGTGGGCATATTGGAATGTGCGGACGCTGAGACCGGGAAGATCGCACGGATAGACACCTTCGATCGCCGTGCCCGGGAACGCTACGAGCGCGCGTGCACAGAGCGCAGCGAGGCGCGCACACTGTTCTTCCGCCGGCATGCGGTGGATACGGTGACGCTTTCTACCGGCACTGATTATGCGCCGCTTCTTGCGCGATTTTTCAGGCGGCGCGGATCGTTACACCGGTAATCTGTTCTTCCGCGACACAAGACGCACCAGCGCTTTCAGCTCGAACGGCGAATAGTAATCCTTGGCGAACACAACGCCGCGCTTGTTGAAAAAACGGAAATGATCGAAGTCCTCGAGCACCTTGATAAGCGACAGGAACTGATGCCGCTCAAGATGGAACGCCGCTGCGACCTCATCGACGGTATAGATGCGCTCAGCGGCGAATTGCCGTGCATGGAATCTATCCGCTGCACGTCGTCGCATGAGCGCGTCGAGGATGCGCACCGCAGCAAGGATGATGATGGAAGCAGCGATGACGCACGCAGCGATGATGTCCATCAGCCGATAAGCGCGCGTGCTTCGTTCACGATCTCTTTAGCGCAGTCCCGTTTGCTCATCTTCTTATGTTCGGTGCTCGTACCGTCCGTACGTATGACGGTGATGCGGTCGTCATCGGTGCCGAAACCGTCGCTGACGGTGTTCGCGATGATGATGTTGGCGCCCTTCGCGGAAAGCTTCGCCTTCGCATTCTCGGCAAGATCGGACGATTCGGCGGCGAATGCGACAACGGCTATCTTCGCATCGGCTTCGCGCACGCGTTTCAGTATATCGTCGTTCTCGATAAGCTCTATCGCGTTCATGCCGCCTTTTTTGAGCTTGCCTTCCGCACGCGTCTTCGGGCGGAAATCGAGCGGGGCCGCCGCCATGATAAGGCAGTCGGCGTTCGGGAGCGAGCGCAACACCGCGTCCTGTAATTCCTTCGTGGTGTCGACACCGATGACATGCGGCCCGTGTACGCGCGCGCTCACCTGCGCTTCGATATACACGACGACACCGCCGCGTTTCCGAATCTCGTCATGTATCGCCCTGCCCATTTTACCGCTCGAGCGGTTGGCGATGAAGCGTATATCGTCTATCCATTCGCGCGTGCTGCCGGCGGTAACGATGAAGTGCTTGCCGGCAAGATCGCTCACGCTGCCGAGAACGGTATCGACGATGGTATTGAGGTCCGCAAGCCTGCCCACATCGGTGACACCGCAGGCA
This sequence comes from Spirochaetota bacterium, assembly GCA_038043445.1. Lineage (NCBI taxonomy): Bacteria > Pseudomonadati > Spirochaetota > Spirochaetota bacterium. The sequence continues at coordinate 24,346 of JBBTBY010000020.1, read as the reverse complement.
AGATCGCCCTCTTCCGGTGGTATCATGCGCCAGCCGTCCCGAAGGAGCGATGCGACATTGCGCACAGTGGCCGCGTTCTTCCACATCTCGCTGTTCATTGCAGGGGCGAAAAACCGTGCGCCGGTGAACGCAAGCGCCATGGTGCTCACCGCATCGTCGGCGATGCCGGCGGCGAGCTTTGCTATCATGTTCGCAGTGGCGGGCGCGATAAGGAATGCGTCCGCATCGCGGGATAGATTGATGTGCGTAAGGGGGTCTTTCGCCTCATTGAGATCGACGATAACGCGGTTGCCGCTCACCGTTTCGAGCGCTTTTATGCCGACGAGATGGCGCGCGTTCTTCGTAACGACGCAGAACGTTTCGGTGCCGCGTTTGCAGAAACGCCTTACAAGATCGGGCGTTTTATACGCGGATATGGAGCTCGTGATGCCGAGGATGATGCGCATGGAAAGATTATATCCATTGGCGATGATAATGCAATCGATCTCCGGTTCGATGCATTATCACAATCAGGCATACATTACAAAATACTATCCATATGAAATGCAGGCCGGGTCACCCCTCGACAGGCTCGGGGACCACGTGACCCGGCCTGCCCCCCTGCGGAAACATTGCCCTTCGTATCATTCATTTCGTTCCAATGACGGCCGTTCATTTGCATTTTCCCGACGGATAGATACAATCACGTAACTATCCACAGCGCGGAGGCATCATGAAAGGCATCATTCTCGCCGGCGGCAGCGGCACGCGGCTCTATCCGCTCACCGTTTCCATTTCAAAGCAGATACTGCCGGTATTCGACAAACCGATGATATACTATCCGCTCTCGGTGCTCATGCTCGCGGGCATTCGCGAGATACTCATTATTTCCACGCCGCGCGATCTGCCGCTCTACAAGGACCTCTTCGGCGACGGCACGGACATCGGCCTTTCCATTTCCTACGCGGAACAGCCCAAGCCCGACGGCATTGCACAGGCGTTCATTATCGGGGAGCGTTTCATCGGCGGCGACACCTGTGCGCTCATATTGGGCGATAATATCTTCTACGGATACGGCCTGTCCGAGATACTGACGAAAGCGGGCGCCATCACGAACGGCGCCACCGTGTTCGGCTATTATGTGCGTGATCCGGAACGTTACGGCGTGGCAGAATTCGATGCGCGCGGGAAAGTCCTTTCGATCGAAGAGAAACCCAAACAGCCGCGGTCGAACTATGCGGTCACCGGATTATATTTCTACGACCGCGAAGTCGTTTCGATAGCGAAGCACCTTGCACCGTCGCCGCGCGGAGAGCTTGAGATAACCGATGTGAACAAGGTCTATCTCAAGAAGGGCGCGCTTTCTGTCGAGGTTCTCGGACGCGGCATGGCGTGGCTCGATACGGGTACGCATGAAAGTCTTCTTGAAGCGGGGAATTTCGTCGAGACGATAGAACATCGCCAGGGTCTGAAGATAGCCTGCATCGAAGAGATAGCATATCGGATGAAATTCATCACGAAAGAGAAACTGCTTGAGCGCGCACGGCTCTATGCGAAGAACCAATATGGCGAATATCTCAAGCAAGTGGCCGAGACCGATATGCCGACGTAATCTGGAAACCGCATTGGTATGCCGAAGGCTCGTCGGTATGCCGAAGGCTACCAGCGGACGAGTGTTGAGCCCCAGGAATAACCGGCACCGAATGCGGTGAGCAGCACGAGGTCATTCTTCTTTATCTTCCCCTGCGCGAGCGCATCCACGATGGCAATGCCGATGGACGCCGACGATGTGTTCGCATAATGCTCGATATTCGAGAAGAATTTCTCCTGCGGCACCTTCATGTCCTTGGCGACCGCATTGATGATGCGCACGTTCGCCTGATGCGGAATGATGAGCGCTATGTCATCGATGGAACATTTCGCCGCTGCGAGGACACGTTCGATCGTCTGACGAAAGCGGGGCACGGCGTTCTTGAACACTTCCGTGCCCTTCATGTGCACTGTGGATAATTTCTTTTCAACGGTCTCTTTCGTCACGGGGCTGCGTGATCCGCCGGCGGGTATGTACAGTTGTTCGCACTTGCCGCCGTCGGTGCCGCTGTCCATGGCCAGTATGCCGCTTGCGTCCGACGAACGCGTAAGGAGCGTGGCGGAAGCCCCGTCGCCGAACAGCACCGCCGTCGTACGATCGGTCCAGTCGAGTATGCTCGAGTATTTTTCCGTCGCAACGACGAGCACGTTCCGATAGAAACCCGATTCGATGAACGTCGCAGCGGTATTGAGCGCATAGATATACCCGGTGCAGGCGGCAGAAAGATCGAAGGTCGCGGCATTGCGGGCGCCGATGGCCGCCTGAACGATGCACGCGGTGGCCGGGAACACCATATCCGGCGTCGATGTCGGCACGATGATGAGATCGATATCCTCGGGGGCTATCGGGTGTTTTGCCATGAGGTCCCGCACCGCCCGTACGCCGAGTGCTGAGGCGGGTTCGTCCTCCGCGGCGATATGCCGTGCGGCGATACCCGTACGCTCATAGATCCACTCATGCGATGTATCGAGCGTTTTTTCAAGGTCACGGTTGGTCATCGTGCGCTTGGGGACATAACTCGCCACAGCACGGATGGATGCGGTGTAACGTTCCAATGCGATTGCCTTGCGATCGATTTCGTACCGCGTCTGTTCACGCGATACTGCCCGTACAGAGGGCTCATGCTCCGGGAACTGGACTCGAACCAGCGACCCGGTGATTAACAGTCACCTGCTCTACCGACTGAGCTATCCCGGAAAAAATGTGCGCCGATACTACCATCGCTTGTCAAAAATGTCAATGAGCCGCGCACGGTGCCGTTGTTGACAGGTGCCGGGGGAAAGTCTACAATGGCGTATCTTTGCTCGATCCTATCGGGGAACGGCGGACGTCATGCAGCATTTCGCACGCGCGATATATCTGACCGCGGCCATGGTCACGCTCGCCGCGTCCGCATACGCCCGCGGCCTCGATCTCACAAAAGTCCCGGTGTTCGTGACGAACGGCTTCGATGCGCGCTGGCTCACCGATACACGCATATTATCCAACGGCATGCGCATACACGCCGAGAAGCGCCCCGGCATGCTCATCCCCGGGGTCGTATTGAACGATCCTGACGCAGCACATGCATTCCTCTCGCTCAAGCGCAGCCCGGATAAGATCTATACGGCGGCCATGCCGTTCGTTGCCGACGATGCATTCCTCTCCTCGGAAAAACCGCGCGCACTTTTCGTACCGCAGCTCGGCCTCAATTACGAAGTGTACGTGAACGCTCATCGTATCCATCATTACCTCGGGACGAACGCGCTCGGCCAGGTCGTCTTTCCGCTCATGTACCGCAATCTCATCGCGTCCATACCGTTCGGAGTGCTCAAGCGCGGGGAGAACATGCTCACCTTCGTCCTCATCGGAGAGCCGTCATACATCGATACGAGCATCGTGCCGCACCCGCGCATCGACTACTACTCGAGGCTCATCAAGGAAGTGCGTAATCCCTTCGCCCTCTCGCTCATCGTGCTCTACGCCTTCGTCGGGCTCTTTCATCTGTTCATCTTTTTTCGCCGCATGTCCGAACGCTACAATCTCTTTTACGGCCTTTTCTCGATGTCATTGTTCATCTATCTCTTCAGCCGCACCCCGTTCATGTATGAGCTCCCGATACATTCCGATCTCATGCTCTCCGTCGAGCTCACAAGCCTGTATCTGCTCCTCCCGCTCATTGCGATGTTCTTCGATACGCTCTTTCTCAGGAAGATCACCGTTGCGACCATCGTGTACTCTGTCATTGTCTCGCTCATCGCCGCCGTCTCGTTCGTCGCGCCGAGCGGCGCCTTCCGGATCGACCTTCTGCGCATCTGGCAGATCTCCGCGATACCGGCAATGCTCTTCTTCATCTTTTTCCGCATCGGCAATGCATTCCGGAAAGAAGTGCGCGGTGCGTTCGCCGATGTTCAGCCGCGGCCGCCTCTCATCCGTCGGTCCATCCATGCGCTTATCAGGACCGTGCCGGGGAATCTTATCATCGGCGCATTGGTGGTCGTCGGATGCGCCATCTTCGATATCGTGGATTCCATGGCGCTCGCCTACAACCTGGTGCTCACCACCTACGGGTTCCTCCTCTTCGTCACCGGGACCACGTTCGTCATCACCAACCGCTTCATCTCGCTCGCGACGATGAACGAGGCGCTCAACGTCGATCTCGCGGGGAAGGTCACCGAGCTTGCAAAGGCAAGCCGCAATGCGTCCATTTCGGAAGTGCGCTATCGGCGTCTCTTCGAAGGCTCCTCGGACATCATCCTCATGCTCGACGAGACCCTCACGATACGCTCGGCGAACGCCGCCGTCGCGACACATCTCAAACACCGCCCTGAGAATGTCATCGGCATGCCGTTCACCTCGCTCATCTACATGCGTGCCGGGGACGACACGCTCTCGCAGGCGGTCATCAACGAACGCCTCAGGGAATTCGCCGCCGTGAAGGAAGCGCTCACGCTCGATCTCGAATTCGCGACCGCTGCGTTCAATGAACCGCGTGAGATGCAGGTTCGCTTCGAGCATGTGACCATCGAGGGAACGCCCGAGATACTCGTGCGCGCCGTGCCGGTGGGCGAGGATACGCTCGGGAAATATCTCGCCGAGGAGGCGGGCATTTACCGCATCGAGAACCACCTTGCGCTCGTGGAGGATGTAACGCGCCGCCTTACGAAGAACCTCCGCCGCTACGTCGATTTCAACACGATATCGCTCATACGCTTGGCACTCCGGGAGATGATGATCAACGCAATGGAACACGGGAACCTCAACATAACCTTCGATGAGAAGACCGAGGCGCAGATGAACGACCGCTACGTCGAGTTCATATGCGAACGCAAGGACGATGAACGCTACAGCGCACGGCGGGTCACGGTGCGCTATGACGTCAACCCCATGGCGATAACCTTCGTCATACGCGACGAGGGGGTCGGCTTCGACTGGAAGAAGCGCCTTGCGGTGAGCGCAGAAAAGGAGAACGAAGCGGGCCTCTCGCACGGGCGCGGCATACGCATGGCGAACGATGTGTTCTCGGAGATACGCTATAATGAATCCGGCAATCAGGTCACGCTCATTCGCAGGCTTTCTGACCGCAGGAAAGGCGACGCATGAAACGATCACCCTCGAAAAAGCGGCCGCATCCGCGCGATATCGCCGTGCTCGATACCATCGATGCGATGCGCCGCTATGTGAAAGGGATGCGCGGCAAACGGCGTATCATCGGATTCGTGCCGACCATGGGCGCTCTTCACGAAGGCCATGCGTCGCTCGTACGCGCGGCACGAAAGGAATGCGATATCGTCATCGTGAGCATTTTCGTCAACCCCGCACAGTTCGCACCGAACGAGGACATTTCCAAATATCCGCGGACCTTTGAGCACGACCGTGCGCTTCTTGAGACCATCGGCGCACATGCCGTGTTCTATCCGTCCGCACGCATGATGTACCCGTCGGGTTTCGCCACCGCGGTAAGCGTCGACAGCCTCTCCTCGATGCTCTGCGGCATGAGCCGCCCGACGCATTTCCGCGGAGTCGCGACCGTCGTCGCAAAACTCTTCATCATCGTGGCGCCGGACAAAGCCTATTTCGGGGAAAAGGATTTTCAACAGGCGGCCATCATCTCCCGCATGACGGAAGATCTCAACATTCCGGTGACCGTACGCGCCTGCCCCATCGTGCGTGAACCCGACGGGCTTGCGATGAGCTCGCGCAATGTCTATCTCTCGCCGACCGAGCGTAAGGACGCCGTGCTCCTCTATCGATCGCTTATCACGGCACGGAAAACATACCGCGAGGGCGTTCGCGACCCCGCACGCCTGAAGGACAGCATGAAGACCGTTCTTGCCGAAGGGAAAAGCCTGAAGCTCGACTATATCGAATTCGTTGATCCGGTAACGCTTGCGCCGCATACCCGTGCCGATAATCGCACGCGTATGATCATGGCGGTGTATTGCGGAAAGACGAGGCTTATCGATAATATGAGGCTGGCATAGGGTTGCATGGCCTCAAAAGGCGTACCCGATCGATGCACCGAAATTGATCGAGCCGTTGAACCCGAACCTCACTGCCGTTGCCATCGGCGTACCGCCGATCGAACCGGCATATATCAACAGGTACGACATTTGATAGCCGACATGGGCCGCGAAATAGAACCCGCCGTCATTCCCGAACGTATATCGGTATCCCGCCTCGGGAAGCAATCCGATCGCCATGACGGCAAGTGAATACCCCGCCGTTCCGACGAATTGAAAATTCCCGACGGGGGAGACGCCTATGAACAATCCGTTGTTCCCGGTGCCGAGTATGTGCGGGTAATAATTCATGCCGGCGGCAATGGCGAAGTCCGCAGTACCGCTGACGAAAAGGCATGTCATATGACCTCGGATCGTGAACCTATCATCTAGTGTTCGCTCGTAACCGATGCCCACACCCGGGAGATATAGGAACGGAACGAAGGATATCACATTCTCATCGCGAAGTTCTATCCTGTTCATGGGTCCCGCGAATACGAATGCGCCGCTCAGGACCGCCGTCAGCATTATCGTAGTGAGTATTTCGATCTTTCCCATACGTTATCCGCTCCCCTTCATCCCCTCTATCGCTCTTGCTGCTTGCATGCGAATGAACATCTAACGGGTCCCAGATGGTTCATGCTGCAATGTATGCAGCGGGAGCGGCGACCCGAAGTTTGGTGTACCATCGGAATTCCAGGTGAATTTCTGCGCGCGCGTCGTTCTGCCTCCGTAGGTGTAGACCGAAGTCGTCTTTGCAAGGTAGACGATCCAATCCTCGGCACCATCCGGCGAGCGGAAGAACCCGTTATGTCCGGGGGCAAAAACGCCGTTCGCATCGTTCCTCTCAAAAACGGGGACCGGATACTGCAGCCAGGAATTAGTGTTCATCACATCGGCATTTTCATTCGCCACCAGCATGCCGAGCTTATAATCCGGTCCGCCGGTATCGCATGCAGAATAGACAAGGAACAGGCTGCCGTTACGCTTCAAGACAACGGGCGCTTCGCGGACCTCCGTGCACCCGAATCCCGATGCCGGGAGCACGACACCATTGCCCGTCAATGTCCAGGGATTCGCCATTTGCGCGATCGTTATGACATGCCCCGGGCGAGCCGCCCAGAGAAAATACAGCGTACCGTCGGGTTTTTGAAAGACGGTTCCGTCGATAGCATAATTATCGTTCGCCGGGTCGAAGAGGCGGCCCTTGTAGCTGTACGGCCCGAGCGGATCGGTACCGGTGCTTTCGAGCACATACATACGGTGATCATCGTCGCTGTTGTCGCTCGTTGTCGCGGTATAGTACAGGTACCAGCGATTGCTTATGAAATGGAATTCCGGCGCCCACATGCCGCGCGAACGGCTTGGGTCATCATCCCGCCATACCGTCACCGGACTTACAATGCCCAGCAACGCGAGTGTCGGTGCCTTCCATATCCGTATTGAATCATCCTGCGTTGTGGAAAGATAATAATTCCCCTCGTAATAGGTCATCCATGGGTCGGCACCATGATTGATCGGGTTCATGAACATCCCCGGCTTTATATAAGCCGGATAATCGCACGAAGACAAGATAACGAACAGCATCATTATCGCTGATACGAGGGGAACAAGCGGATTTGAAATGCAATTCTTTTTCATCAATCCCCAAAAACCTTTTTTCACTTATATCGTTATCTTCCCCAATATATCCCCATGTATCTCCTGAAGACTCCGCACGACCATATCCGTCTTCTTCGCCTGCGCTATCCCCTCTATTGACGCGATGATGCCCGGTATCGTCGTCACGCACGGCACGCGATTGTTCACCGCGGCTCGGCGTATGGGTATATCGTCGTCATGCGCGCCCTTGCCGATGGGTGTGTTAAAGACAATGGACACTTCGCCGTTGATTATCTTATCGACGATGTTCGGCCGTACCGCATCGCTGTACTTCGGCACTATTTCCGCGGGTATGCCGTTGGCCGCGAAATGCTTCTGCGTGCCTTCGGTGGCAAGAATCTTGAAGCCGAGCTCCGCAAGGAGCTTCACGTGATTGAGGAGGAATTCGCGGTTCTTTTCTTTCAGGCTGATGAAGGCGCTCCCTTTGAACGGCAATGCCTGATTGGCCGCTATCTGCGATTTCGTAAAGCTTACGCCGAAGGACACATCGATGCCCATGACCTCGCCGGTTGAGCGCATTTCCGGCCCGAGTATGATGTCCACTTCGGGGAATTTATTGAACGGGAGCACCGCTTCCTTCACCGATACATAGCGCATATTCACCGGCGGAAGGTCGAGCGAGGAAAGTTTTTTGCCCACCATGACGTTCGCGGCGACCTTCGCCCAGGGAATGCCCGTCGCCTTCGACACGAAGGGCACCGTACGCGAGGCGCGGGGGTTCACTTCGAGGAAGTAGAGGTCTCCGTCCTTGAGCGCGAACTGTATATTGATGAGGCCTATGACCTTGAGGTCCTTCGCGATGAGCGTCGTCTGCTTTTCTATGAGCGCGATGACCTCTTTGGTGAGCGTGTACGCCGGCAGCACACAGGCGCTGTCTCCCGAGTGTATGCCCGCCTCTTCGATATGTTCCATGACGCCGGCGACGATGACGTTCTCCCCGTCGCATACCGCGTCAACGTCTATCTCGGTGGCCATCTCAAGATATTTATCGATAAGGATGGGGTGTTCCGGCGATGCCATGATGGCATGCGTCATGTAATCCTTTAGCTCCGCGTCCGCGTACACTATTTGCATGGCGCGTCCGCCGAGCACGTATGACGGCCGCACGACGACAGGATAGCCGATGTGATTGGCGATCTTGAGCGCCTGCTCCGCGGAATACGCGGTATCGTTCTTCGGCTGGAGGAATTTGTTCTTCTCGATGAGCTCTTTGAATTTGTCGCGGTCTTCCGCGATATCGATTGATGTGGGCGATGTGCCGAGTATCGGAACGCCGTGCGCTTCGAGCTTGAGCGCGAGATTGAGCGGCGTCTGACCGCCCAACTGTATCACCACGCCCTTGGGCTTTTCCTTCTCGACGATATTGAGCACATCCTCGAGCGTGAGCGGCTCAAAATACAATTTATCCGATGTGTCGTAGTCGGTCGATACCGTTTCCGGGTTCGAGTTTATCATTATCGTTTCATAGCCGAGCTTCTTCAACGCGAACACGGCATGCACGCAGCAGTAATCGAATTCGATCCCCTGCCCGATGCGGTTGGGTCCGCCGCCGAGTATGATGACCTTTTCTTTCTTATTACCGGCAAGCTCGACGATCTCATCCTCGACATCGTAGGTCGAATAGTAGTACGGCGTCCTCGCCTCGAATTCGCCGCCGCAGGTATCGACGAGCTTGTACGTCGGCAGTATCGAAAGCGACTTGCGGTACTCGCGCACCTCGCGCTCATTGGTGTTCGTCAGATATGCCAGCTGTTTATCGGAGAACCCCATCTGCTTGGCGCGGAGCAATGTGTCGCGGTCTATTTTCCTGAGATGGCCTTTGAGCGTCCCTTCGAAATCGATGATCTCCTTCATATTGAACAGGAACCATTTGTCTATCTTGGTGAGATCGTAGATCTCGTCGATGGAAAGGCCCAGCTGCATCGCATCCTTTATATAGAAAAGACGATTGTAATTCGCCGAGGTGAGATACTGCTTGAGCTTCTCGATGAGCGCGGGCTTCTCTATGTCAGGGACGATGTTCTTGTTCTCATAGTTGAGGAACATGCCGTCAAGGCCGTCTTTCTTTATCTCGAGCGATCGGCATCCCTTCTGGAGCGCTTCCTTGAACGTGCGCCCGATGGACATCGTCTCGCCGACACTTTTCATCTGTATGCCGAGCGTATCCTTCGCACCCTTGAATTTCTCGAACGCGAACCGCGGGATCTTCACCACGCAGTAGTCTATCGTCGGCTCAAAGGACGCCGGCGTCTCGCGGGTGATGTCATTGGGTATCTCATCGAGCGTGTAGCCCACGGCGAGCTTCGCCGCGATCTTCGCGATGGGGAATCCCGTGGCCTTGGACGCGAGCGCGGATGAGCGCGACACGCGCGGGTTCATCTCAATGACCTTGATCTCTCCCGTGTACTGATTGACGGCGAACTGAATGTTCGAGCCGCCGGTATCGACGCCTATCTCGCGTATGACGGCCACCGAATGATCGCGGAGCTTCTGATACTGCGTGTCCGACAATGTCTGCTGCGGCGCCACCGTCACCGAGTCGCCGGTGTGAATGCCGATGGGATCGAAGTTCTCTATCGAACAGATGATGACGACGTTATCGAGCTTATCACGCATCACCTCAAGCTCGTATTCCTTCCAGCCGATGATGGACTCTTCTATCATCGCCTCATGCACCGGCGATTCATCGAGCGCGCGGCGTGCGAGGAGACGATACTCTTCCATGTTATAGGCGATGGAACCGCCCGAACCGCCGAGCGTGTACGAGGGACGGATGATGAGCGGGAAGGGTATCTTCTTCGTTATCTCCATCGCCTCATCGAACGTCTTCACATACACGCTCTCGGTCATCCCGAGGCCTATCTTCTGCATGGCCTTCTTGAACTCGTCGCGGTCCTCGGCCTTCTTGATGGCGGCATAGTTCGCACCGATCATCTCCACGCCGTATTTCTTGAGCACACCGCTTTCGAAAAGCGCGCTCGCCGTGTTGAGCGCCGTCTGCCCGCCTACGGTGGGGAGGAGCGCATCCGGGCGCTCCTTGGCGATTATCTTCTCGACGAATTCCGGCGTTATCGGTTCTATGTAGGTGGCGTCCGCCATTTCCGGGTCGGTCATGATGGTGGCGGGATTGGAATTGACGAGGATGACCTTGTAGCCCTCTTCGCGTATGGCCTTGCATGCCTGCGAACCGGAATAGTCGAATTCACACGCCTGGCCGATGACGATAGGCCCGGCCCCGATGATGAGGATCTTATTGATATCTTTTCTTTTTGGCACGTGGGTATCCGTTGGGGGGCAAAGATCGATATGATTGTCAAGTCGGGAGGGCATTATATAGTGCATATCGCCGATTGCAAGCGCATTTTTCGGCGGACGCGGCGATGCGTTTCGCGGCAGCCCGTCATCACGCAAAGCGCTGCGCGCCATGACTTGATTCCCCCATGAAATAGCCTATACTATAAGGACAAGTCTGGCGATTTCAAATCCTTTCACCGGAGTTCGCTATGCGCATACTTCGAACGGTCCTTGTCGTCATCGCTTCCATCGGCATCGTGTTCGCACGGCCGGTACAGCAGAACAACTTCTTCCGGCAGCATGAGTTCTCCATCGAAAGCTTCACGGAACAGAACGCCGAGGTAACGGCGGATAATATATTCACCGCATCGTTCTCATGCTCGCCGTCGACGTATCTCATGGCGAACGCATCAAGGGAAAGCCCCCCGGGCGCTACCGTCAATCTCGCATCGAGCGACGGAAAACATACGCTCACCTTCTTCGCCAGGAACGCGGGGACATACACCGTCTGGGTGTTCGCTTCCAAGCAGAAGAATTCCACCTACAACGGTGTTTTCTATTATGTCATCAAGGTCACCAAGACGGTAAGCGACGAAGAGGCCGCCGATGCATTGGGCCGCGCCGGCGCATCGACACCGCTCAGCTTCACCAAGGCGTTCTCCCGCCTGGGATTCACGCCGTCCGATGTCAACATAAAGGAAAGCTCCGTCGTATGCGACGGCACCGCACGCGTCATCATAACGGCGAAGGACGACATCGAATTCGAGACGCCGCAGATAAGCTACTACAGCGAGCGCGAAGGCGGCTTCGTGTATCAGCTGGACGGGAAGCGATATTTCGATCTTCGGTTCATCGAAACAGGCCTGCATGCTGTTTCGATACGCGCACGATTGCGGAGCGAATCGGAATTCCAGACGCTCTTCACCGTGAATTTCTACGCAAAGCAGACATTGTCGGATGAGGAATATGAGAAACGCTTCTTCCTCGGGTCTGCCATGCCGACGGAAGAGCTCATCGCCGCCGATTACGAATACGATTACACCTACATCGACGATCATGTGAAGAAGACGCCCAAGGATGTCGAATCGACCATAGCGTCGCTCGCAGCGTACTTCATGAAGGGCGCACGCAATGAACGCGAGAAGGCCCGCGCGATATTCAAGTGGGAGCAGCTCAATCTCACGTATGTGCGCGAGGGGCCGCGCGAGGTGAACCAGATATTCAAGTCGCGCGTGACGCAGTGCGACGGTTACTCGAAGCTCTTCCATGAGCTCGCCACCGCCATGGGCATGCGCGCGAAATGGGTGCTCTCACACGACGGCGCGCACGCCTATTCGCTCGTCATGGCCGACGGTGTCTGGCGCGTGCTCGATGCGACCTGGCATATGTTCTTCACGCACCCCAAGCTCATGATTCGACAGAACTATCATTATCCGAAATACGAACGCTATCAGCTCCTTCAGCCAAGGCTCGCCGTGGGGGACTATGAATCGAAGAACTTCGCGGTACTCGGCGAGGTGGAAGTGCGCGAGCGCATACCCATGTCCGATACGCTCGCCGCGCTCGGCATGAACGTGGCGGAATTCAGCCATCAATTCCTCAAGGTCGATTCCGACGGGAAGGAGGAATTCATCTTCACATCGCGCGCGGACACCGAGCTCACCCACAATCTCATCAGAACGGGCGAGAAGAAAACACAGTGGGGTACATACAAAGCGGAGAACGGCAGACACAGCATCGCCGTTGCGCTCCCCGCCATGGGCGACTATCTCATGCATGTGTGGGCACGCCAGAAGGGAACGAAGGAGTGGAAATTCCTCTTTACCTATACCATACGGTACGATGCGACCAAAAAGGAAAAACGCCCGCCGATAAAGACCTTCGAACCGATACTCTATCAATCCTTCGACGCAACCGGCCGCGACCAGAGCTCGTACAAGAATAAAGTGGAGATATCCGGCTCACCCGCAATGGCCATCGACCGCTTCGGCCGCCGCGTATGCGCGGTCAATTTCGACGGTACGGACGATTCGATACTGGTGCCGAAGGAACGCGGCGGGAACTCGATAACCGGGAGCGTGAGCATATCGCTCTGGGTGAAGCCCGCCTCCGTCGACGGGCTTACCGCACTCGCAACGTTCAAGGGGAACGGCAAGCTCGAGAAGGACAATGCGCTCTGGGGGCTCTACATCCGAAGCGGGAAACTCCTCGCCGTGCATGAGAGCGCCCTCGGCGAGAAGACGATGGTCTCCTCGGATACGTCGGTACCGGCGGACAAATGGACGCATATCGTCCTCATCCGCGATGCGCAGAAGATGACCTATACCTTCGTCGTCAACGGCACGCCGGAAGCGGCGAAGGCGTACCGGAAGAACGCGAGCGGCGGCGAGCACAGTCATCTTGTCATCGGCAATGCGTTCGGGGAAACGATGTACTACCGCGGCATACTCGATGACATACGCATCTTTGCGGATGCACTGCCGTCGGTCGAAGCGGACAAGCTCTACCGTGAGGGCGGGTACCCGGATAATCTCGTCACGACGACGTATTATCCCTTCCGCCGTGTCGATGCCTCCGGCAAGCAGTTCGCACCGATGGGCGTAGTCCGCGGGGCCGCACCCGCTCCCGATCGTCTCGGCAGGGGCGGCGCGTATGCGTTCAGCGGCTCAGGCGACTTCATCGAAACACCGCTTACCGCTATTAAGGGAGATTTTACGATCAGCACCTGGTGCCTCATCGGCACGGATGCGGAGAACAGACCGCGCATGATATTCTCGAAGACGCTTGCCCCCGACGGCGGCGGCTATGAGTTCATACTCGGCGTAACGCCCACCGGGGCCGTATCCTTCGGCGTGAGCGATGCGAACAGCGGGAAGCGCGCGACAACGAAGGATGTCGAGCGCGGGAAATGGATGCATGCGGCCGCTGTTGTGAACGGCAATACGATCGCCGTGTATATCGACGGCACACTCGCCGCATCCGGCACGCTTTCGGGTGAACGCTCCGAGGGCACGGGAGCGCTCCGCATCGGCCGCGGGGACGGGGAAACGTATTTCCTTGGGACGCTCGACGATGTGCGCGTGTTCGAGAAGGCCTTAAGTGAAGGCGAGATCGCGAAGCTCGCTCAGTGGAAGTAGAGGGGCGAAGGGAACGATATTGCGGCTACGCCTCGCGCTTCGCTGCGTCTATGCGTACGCCCGAAGGGCGCTGCCTGGCGGCGAAGCCGCTACGCGCGGTCGCGTACAAGCGCATCCAATGATCGGTCATAGCTCCGTTCACCGGCCTTGCTGAAAAAACAGCCGGGTATCTCCCCGCGCTCATTATGATACGACACACAGTCGCAGCATTTTCCCTTGCGTGAGCAGGGGTAGGTGCACGAACAATCCTTCGCGTTCTTCTGTATCGAACATTCCATGGGGATGTCTCCTTCGCCGCCGCTACTCGTTCGTAACGGGCCCTATCGACGCATTGGTGAGCTTTGTGTAGACCATGCCGAGCACAGGAAGGGAAATATCGAGCGTAAGCGGCACCTCGTTCTTCGTCATGACCTCGAGCACCTGCGTGATAAAATCCGATCGTATCGCCATGCCGTAGATATCGGTTTTTTTTCCGTTGACCATGCGCGTATAGTTCGAATAGAGCATGAAATCGGCGGTATAGAGCTCCGAGCTTTCAAGGTCAAGGACGCGCATCCTGCGGCTCACGATGCTGCCGGGGATGAGATAGTCACGGTAATGGGTGCCGGTGATGAAATCGAATTCGCTCTTCGGTATCCAGCGTTCGTTCTCAAGCCCGCCGGTGAATATTTTCCGCATATAGACCTTTGATCCGAAATTGGTGGCATAGAGCACGTATTTATAGAACGCAAAATCGATCTGCGAATTGCAGTAGTAATGCATCATGTCGCGGTCATTGGTGAGCGTGTATCGCACCGAACGGGCGATGGGGAACATGCCGGGCACCTTCATCGACATCTCGATGATGTAATCGGCGGCGGTCGGATGCGGATGTTCTATGGTCACGTGTGTCGCCCCGACGCTTTTGCCGTTATACGTGAGCTCAAGCGCATACATTTCCGTTGCATTATCGGGAGCGGCCGACGCGGCTTTCTTCACCAGCGGCTTTGCGAAGAGAGCGATACCGCAGAGAAGAACAAGTGCAATGATGCGCATCATACCGTCACCGCCTCGCGGAGCGCATCTGCCACCGTACGCTGTTCATCATCGGTAAGGAAAGCGTGCATGGGCACGCTCATTATCTCTCTGGCGACCATTTCGCTCACGGGCATCGACCCTTCGCCGTATTCCTTCGTGCGGTACGCTTCCTGCAGATGTACGGGAATGGGATAATGGACGGCGGTGGGTATCCCCTTCGATGTCAGATGCGCAATGACCTTCTCGCGTCCCTTCACGCGCACCGAATACTGTGCGAACACGGAGCGGTCGGTATACGGAGCGAGTTTCGGTGTTATGAGCGGCGCACCCGCGAGGAGTTCGGTGTAGCGCTTTCCGATGCGCGCACGGCTTTCCGCTTCCTTCTCGAAGCCGCCGAATTTGGCAAGAAGTATACCCGCTTGTATCGAATCGAGACGGAAATTAAGGCCGATATACTTGTGCACATAGCGTTCCGTCTGCCCGTGATTGAGCAGGCTCCGCATTTTCGCAGCGATATCATCGTCATTGGTGAACGCCATGCCGGCATCGCCGTACGCGCCGAGCGGCTTTGACGGGAAGAACGATGTCGCCGCGACGGCTGACAGCGCACAGGACTTTCTCCCTTTGTACACAGCGCCGAACGACTGGGCCGCATCCTCGATGACGACAAGCCTGTGCTCTGCGGCGATCGCATTGATCGCGTCCATATCGGCTGCCTGCCCGTACAGCGACACGGGGATCATCGCTTTTGTTCTTTTCGTGACGGCCGCTTCGATCTTTTTCACATCGATGTTGTACGTCGATTCATCGATGTCGACAAAAACCGGTTTCGCCCCGATGAAGGCGATGACCTCCGCGGTGGCGATGAAGGTAAAGGGCGTCGTTATCACTTCGTCGCCGGGCTGTATGCCGATGGCCAGGAGCGGCAGGAGGAGCGCATCGGTCCCCGAACCGCAGCCGATACCGTGCTTCACGCCGACATATGCAGCAAGCGTTTCCTCAAGTTTCTTTCCATCGCCGCCGATGAACGATGTCCGCTCGATGTTGCCGCGAATGCTCGCATCGATGGCATCCTTGTATTCCCGGTATTGCCGTGCGAGATCGACGAATTGCATGCCCACGCGTATGTCCTTGCCGGACAGGTATTCTCCCCGGCGGATCGAGTATACCACGAAGGGGGCAAAATGCAATTTTCAGTTTACACTGTGCGGCATCCGTGATATACTGCTTCTCGCCCTTTGACCGACACGTAATTTCACGGTTTTTTCCGGCGAGCGTTATACCGGTCATCGGATCCCAAGGAGTTCGTATCATATGTGCGGCATCGTCGGTTATGTCGGAAAAAAAAGCGCACGGACGCTTCTTATCGAGGGGCTCAAGCGCCTCGAATACCGCGGCTATGATTCGTCGGGCATTTCCGTGATACTGAACAATTCCATTGTCACGGCGAAAGAAAAAGGGAAGATCGCCGCGCTTGAGAACATGATCCCCGCTTCCATGGATGCTGCGACCATAGGCATAGCGCATACCCGCTGGGCCACGCACGGCGCCCCGTCGGCAGTGAACGCGCATCCGCATCACGACAACGGCAATACGATATCGCTCGTGCATAACGGCATCATAGAGAACTACCGTGAACTGAGGAAACATCTTTCCGCGCACGGCATCGTTTTCAAGAGCGAGACGGATACCGAGGTGCTGCCCAATCTCATCGCGCATTATTATCAGGGCGATCTTGAGAAAGCGGTACAGAAGGCGCTCATCGATGTGGAAGGTACGTTCGGCATTGCGGTGCTTTCGGCGCACCACCCCGACATCATCGTGGCCGCGCGCAAGGGTTCGCCGCTCATCGTCGGCGTGGGCGAGGATGAGATGTTCATCGCCTCCGACGTATCGGCGGTGGTCGCCTATACGCGCAACGTCATCTATCTCGAAGACAATGAAATGGTCACCGTCAAACGCGACATGTATAAGACTACGACCATCGCTTCCGAGCATATCGAGAAGAAGATACATACGGTCGACTGGGACATCGAGAAGATAGAGAAGGGCGGCTACGAGCATTTCATGCTGAAGGAGATATTCGAACAGCCGGAAACGATAGAGAACGCGTTCCGCGGCCGCCTCCTCGACGAAGAAGCGACGATAAAGCTCGGGGGGCTTAACCTCACGGAAGATGAATTCAAGAACATAAAGCGTGTGCTCATCGTCGCCTGCGGGACGAGCTTCTACGCGGGGCTTGTCGGCAAATACCTCATTGAAGATATCGCAGAGCTTCCCGTTGCCGTCGAATACGCATCCGAGTTCCGTTACCGCAACCCCATCATCGAGGACGGCACCCTCGTGTTCTCCATTAGTCAATCCGGCGAAACGGCCGATACGCTTGCGGCGCTCCGTGAGGCTCGGCGCCACGGTGCGAAAGTGCTCGGTATTACGAACGTCGTGGGCTCGACCATAGCGCGCGAGACCGACGGCGGCGTGTACATACATGCCGGTCCCGAAATAGGCGTCGCATCGACGAAAGCGTTCACGTCGCAGATAACCGTGCTCATGCTCCTCGCCATCCTCTTCGGGCGCAGGCGGCATCTCTCTGAAAAAGAAGGCCGTTCGTATATAGAAAATCTCCGCTCGCTGCCGGATAAAGTTCGCATCGTATTGAAACAGGCTGAACATATCAAGTCTATTGCTGAAAAATATTTCAATTACGAGAACGCGCTCTATCTCGGCCGCGGATACAATTATCCGGTGGCGCTCGAGGGCGCGCTTAAGCTCAAGGAAATATCGTACATCCATGCGGAGGGGTACCCCGCAGCCGAGATGAAGCACGGGCCCATAGCGCTCATCGACGAAGCCATGCCCGTCGTCGTCATCGCCACCATGTCGTCAATTCTCGACAAGGTGATAAGCAATATGCAGGAAGTGAAGGCGCGCAAGGGCATCATCATCGCGGTCGCCACCGAGGGGGACACGAAGATACGCGACCACGCGAGCGACATCATCTATGTCCCCGATGTGCCCGAAGAGCTCTCGCCGATAGTGAACGTTATACCGCTGCAGCTCCTGTCATACTACATCGCCGCACGCAGGGGATGCGAGATAGATCAGCCGCGGAATCTGGCGAAGAGCGTGACGGTGGAATAAGGGATAGGACTTTTCATTTGCCACCATCGCAACCTACCTATAGCGGCTTCGCCGCCGGGCTGCGCCAAAGGCGCACGCATGTGTGGTTTATCCATCGTGTCATAATTCTTATTTCAAGTATTTCCCTTTATTATATATATCAAAATCGGATATAGAAACCAATTTCTTGTTTTCTAATGATCTCCAAATCTCTTTTCTTTTTTTATTTTTATCCGTATCAATTCTTTTCATTTTCTTTGATAAAAAATCATAACTTTCTTCAAAACCTTCAGAGTTCACACTGCTAAGGTTATTTAAATCGTATCTTATCAGATACCAATTGTCTTCTTTAAATCTAAATTGAAATGACAGCGCCCATCGCCAATAACTTCCTCCATAAAAAGATAATACTATTGAACCGTTTGTAATTTTTATTCCTCGAAATGGGTCCCCGAGCATGCCATCTTCATCTGATAAATGTATTGCGTTGGAATTTTCAACTTTTTTTAAATAGTAATTATCTGTACCGGTATACAGAAGCAGGCATCTTTTCTCATTTATTTCATTTTTTATTTGTGCCACAGCAATAATATCAATTGTACCGTTCGAGTCGATGTCAGCCATTTGTAGATCTAATATAGAATAATCTTGAGAGATTAATTCATTTGTGCTGACTATTGCATCTGGAAAAGAAAAAAGATTTGAAATACTAAAAGTGATAAAAAGAACAGTAGTTTTCATTCGCCGACATCGCCTCCTCCGATACCAGCCAGTATACCACCCGCCGAATTCCTGTCAAATCGGACCGCATCCCAATCCGCTGCGTTCCTGCATCGTGTCATTCTATCTCACCCGCCCCACTTTTGCGTGCTGTTTGGGAACCCAACGGGCATTTCCCGCGTTATTTTATTTTCGGCGCATACACCTCTTCCGTACGATACTCTCATGCATCGGCAAATTCGTCCACGTAGCGGACATCTATGCATGGGTATTCATTGCCGGATACATAGCAGTTGTTATCGGAACTGCAGAAATAAGACTACTGATCTTTACGATATAGCTGTTTGATAAAGCGATCACAAGCAATGAGTCGCAATTGCCAGGCAATGAATTAGATAGCGGAAACTGGAGGAATAATAAAGAAAAGAAAAGAACGAAAAGTGAAAAAGCAATCGCTACAGTTCTATAGATGTTTTTCATGGTGACTAAGCATTCATTTATTCAATGTATGCGCGAACAATATCGTACTTTTCAAAATCGCTGTCGGTAAACGGAAGTGTTATCTTTGCTTTTAGTAATATTCCATCATACCAATTTTCCTTTATATATTGTGGTTGAAAATTGAATCGATATTCTGCCCCGCATGCAAAAATGTTCCAAGCGCTGCGAAAAGTCAGACCTACTCTATACTCTGAGACGCCCATTTTTATCGCATTTTCATTGAATCCAATATGCATTCTCGTCATGGCTGCGCTTAATGATATAGTTCCCAATTGATTCCAATAATTGATCCCTCCTTCTAAATGCATATCACTACTAAGCAGAGCCAGCTCCGCCCTTTGTGATGTGGTATAGGTGAAATAAGAACTATCGGCTATTTTATTAATGTACAACAACTTAAGAGAGTGAGCCATATAACCGTATACATATATTGAGAACAACTCGTCTATATTAAGATTGCCAAACATACGATGAATAAATAGAGAGTTAGTGAACTGAAAATCTGGGAGCTTCCAAGTACTATCCAAATAGTATGTGGTATTATTGCCGAATGACATCTTTTTATCGGTCAAAACCAAACGAAGTGAATTGAGCGTTGTCATTTGCCATGGATTTGTGTATGGGGACGAACCAGTCAGGTTTCCATTCGTATCATAGGAAAATGCAACGGCCTTTCCGGTCGTCCAAGTGCTTTCAAAAGTATAAAAGCATCGGAAGGGACCGATGCGAAGCCCGGCGATAACGCTATTGGATATTACATCATTGGTCATTCGCAACAAGACAAGATTCCTCATACCGCCAGATGTCACGACACTATTCATCTTCTCAGTGACATCGGAATGAAAATAGGATAGCCTGTCATGTATCAGAAATAGTCCGGTCCTGATGTAAAACTCACCTGACATCTGCCATGCGCTGTCGCTATACAGATAGGTATTCGATGCAACTTTCATGTATTGGCTTATTCCCGTGAATGGGATGATATTCGCTCCAATAACAGCCCAATCGAACGTATGCTGATACCCAGCACCAATGCCCATGCCCCACTGATAATTGTATGGATTCCCAAATGCAGTCAAGAACAAAGGTATCTGTAGCGACCCATATGAAATATTTGTAGGTATATTTGTCACAGGATTTTCTGCGAATGTTCCGAAATAGACGGAATCATTACTTAGATACCAGGTTTGCAGCGTACTCTCGCGAGACACTGCTTGCTGCAGCCGCATTACATC
The DNA here is from genome assembly GCA_038043445.1 of Spirochaetota bacterium. Taxonomy (NCBI): domain Bacteria; kingdom Pseudomonadati; phylum Spirochaetota; species Spirochaetota bacterium. Next base: position 3,609 of record JBBTBY010000020.1, on the reverse strand, counting down.
ATACCCATCCAATATGCCGTTATTCGTAATTCTTTTCACAAGATCGGTGTCATATTCTGTTATGTTTGATGCAATGTGTATATCTTTGAAACCGACATTGTTGGCAAAATGCACAGTAAAATAGTCATTCTTCGCATCATTGCTCTGAAGAGTAAATACCGCCCATTCGTTGAAACCATATACCCATTGAATTGTATTTGCCGCAGACTCTATATTGGATAAGCACGAAGTCTTTTGGATCAAATCCCATCTATTACTGCTGCCAAGAAATACCCCGGACGTTAGCCTGTTGTCTATTGGGTGAATGATTATATCCCCAAAGGATATACCCAAACACATTATAATAACGATTACATGAGTAACTATTCTATGCATATAATATCTCCAAAGACTAACTTGTATTATCGTCAATTCCTATTCACCACAAGTAAGACTCAATATACATTTCATTACATTGTATCCATAAATACACGAACTATATCATACCGTTCATAATCAGATTCATCTCCAAGCATCAAATAATATCCCATTTTAAAAATGAAATTGTTCCACCAGCAATCTTTAGATGCGAAAAGCTCATTCCCGCGGTTCAGCCGAAACTCCACGGCGCATTTAATTTGCAATGCATTCAAGGAAAACCCAATCCGATATTCCGGATATACTACAACTTTCCCGGCATAGACTTCATTCATCCTTGTCGATAACAGATAGAGCGATATGATACCGAATCCCCAATAGTTTATTCCGGCAAATGCTAAATAGTCATATCCTTGCATTAGTTGAACTGGACGATACCCAAATGAACTGGATGAGTTATCCAATGATTTAAAAAAGTACTCATTGGGGTTCAAATAGTGTTGGAATTCTCCAAAAAGAGTTAACGAAAACACCTCATCTATGTTATAATTGAAAAATCCTTTATATGAAAATCTTGATGATTCCACATTAAGGCTCGGCCACGACCACCGCGCGCTTAAGAAATATGTATTATTATTGCCATATGCCATCTTTTTATCGGTACATATTATCTCGATAGTATTTCTAAGTCCAAAAGACCATGGGTAATTGAAAAAATTAGTGTTTGTCACGGTTCCATTTGTACTATAGTTATATACAACGGAACTGCTTGAATCCCATATCTGATCCAGTGTATAGAATAAACGAACAAATCCAAAACGCATTCCAAGCCGTGTTTGATTTGATATCGTATCATTTGTGTATTTGGCGCTTTCAATCAATTTCGAATATGATACTAGTCTGTAACCATCAATTACCGGATCAAGGTACGTCCCCAATGTAATTGGCGCTCTGCTGTACATGATTTTATCATAAAATAGGAAATCACCGGCTCTAAGATATACTTCCCCCATCGAATGCCACATAAAATCACTTTCAAATACTAAATATGGTATTTGTTTGTTGTTCTGATAATTATAAATGAACGGTATCACATTTCCGCCCAGCACCCCCCATTCAGTTTTATGTCTGTATCCTAACCCGATCCCAAGAGCAAGATTAAACTCTTGCGCTGTATATTTATCCGTAAAATAAACTGGGATATATATTTTGCTTACTTGATTTGAGAAATTCATGTTGCTGGAAAATACGCCAATAAACGCAGTGTCATTACTAATGTACCATATCTGAATAGCGCTTCCACGTCCTTTTGCAGCACTTAATCGAAGCGAATCATATCCGTCCAAAACCCTGTCGTTTGTTATACGATGTAATAGTTCCTTATCATTTTTTTCCAAGCTGCCAGTAATTATATAGTTTGAACATAAAAGCATATTGGTCAAATACACGCTGAAATATTCATTCGCATTATCATTACTGAGATATTTTAGGATCGTCCATTCATTGTAGTGGTAATTAATGCTAATTGCCGCACTTGCAGATTCAATCGTTAATACTTTATCCGAATTTGTTCGTACCCCGACCATTTTCCCATATATTGTTTCAACCTCAATTATACTTGGGCGATTTGTAACTAATTGCCATACATTGCCGATCATAAACCGTTCTTCCGTCAATCGTGAATCAATCGGCAATAATACCAAGGATTTCCCTGTTAAACATCCACCCGATATAGCAATTACCAATAAACCGACAAAGATATGCTTCTTCATGACTCACCACAGAATGTATGATATACAATCATAACACATCCATCATAATATTTCCACCGCCCCGTTGTTCCGCAACCGTACCGCATCATACCCGTCAAGAATCCCGTCATTCGTTATTCGCCGCACAAGATCAGCATCAACAGTATCAAGCTCAGGCTTCACTTGAATCTTCGAGAAGACAATTTTATTCGTGAAATACACCGCAAAATACTCGTTTTTCATGTCATTGCTGAGCGAGGCGAATACCGGCCAATCGTTAATTCCATACTTCCTCGTTATTAAAACGCCGACGATTTAACTGTCAGAGTGTTTGCCTGTAAAGGCTCAAGCGGGATATCTATTCCATTTAGCAGAAAATATCTCATTCTGTTACCAATAGAATCGAGATGGCATTAGCATATGTGTCGAGTTAAAGTGATGTAAATAAAACTGTGGTTTACTTCGACTAATATATTTATATAGATTCACATTTCAGCTTATTTTTTCTTATACTTTTTAATTATTAGAAATATATATAACAATAGAAAAGGGAGTAGCACAATAATAAAAATAACGATAGCTCTTATAGCACTACCCAAGCTTGCCGCGAGGTAATACCCGATAATGCCAACTGATATAAAAAATGTAATAATAAGGCGATCGCTAATGTTTTGTCGTGCGGAGGGGGCGAACACCACCATTGCAAAAAACAAAATTAACCCAAGAATTATAGATAATATTAAAGCAAATACGACCATTTTACCACCTTATGAATCATTTACTATCCGGCCATGTATAATTTAAAAGTGAACCTTCGAAAAAAGTAGAACTAGGAGTAGTCAATCCGCTAAAAGCGTCTGAAATATGTTCTCGCCAAATTGGACCAAAATCAGGATGTGCTGTAACGAAAGAAGGATAGTACTTTGCATTTTTCACCACAGATTCCTACCATAAACGCCAGTATATTACCCGCCGAATTCCTGTCAAATCGGACCGCATCCCCATCCGCTGCGTTCCTGCATCGTGTCATTCTATCTCACCCGCCCCGCTTTTGCGTGCTGTTTGGGAACCCAACGGGCATTTCCCGCGTTATTTTATTTTCGGCGCATACACCTCTTCCGTACGATACTCTCATGCACTTTCTATCGACAGTACTGCTCCGGGGCGTCCATCTTGCTGCAGCGTATTGCACATGAAAGCAAGGATACAATCCCAAGCCATGCGTGACAGGTCATTGAGCGCCGGTCTATGCCAGTAGAAATTCTTCCGCATGAGCTTGCTGCACATAATATTAAACACGGAATAAATCAATAATCAGCCTGAAAGTATTTTTGCATACCGATATGTTCTCCCCTCTCTCACTCGTACAACAAGGATGTTGCGGTCGGCGCGAGGCACGGATGCCGATTTGCGCCGATCCCTGTGAGAGAGGGGAGAGGCAAATACATTTTCTTCTGCACAACGCTTTATTAGCCGAGGGGTGAGTGTTTGTTTCGCGGAG
>JBBTBY010000019.1 GCA_038043445.1 Spirochaetota bacterium | reverse complement strand
ACACGTGAATGCACACGTGAATGCACACGTGAATGCACACGTGAATGCACACGTGCTGGAATGCAATATCGATGATATGACGCCGGAAGCGCTTGCGTATGTACAGACGCTCCTCCGCGAGGCGGGGGCCGATGACGTGTGGCTCACGCCCATCGTGATGAAAAAATCGCGTGCCGCATTTACGCTCTCCGTGCTCACGGAAGGAGATACAGAACGCTTCGCCGATATCATATTGCGCGAAACATCATCCAACGGGCTTCGCATCGTCCCTGTCAGCAAGATGAAGCTCCCGCGGGAGATGAAGTCCGTCGAGACCGAATATGGCACCGTACGTGTGAAGATAGCGCGTGCCGGCAACGCGATAAAGATGAAACCGGAATACGACGATGTCGAACGCATCGCCCGGGAAAAAGGCGTATCGTTCGCCGATGTGCATACCGCGGTAGAGCGCGCGTGGCGCCCGTAAGAAATACACGTACAGCCGCCATCATCGATCTTGATGATACGCTCATAGCGTTCGACGGCGTTTCAGAGCGCTCATGGCGCACCGTACTCGATGAATACGCAATGCAAAACCCGCACTGTGATATCGATACGCTCTACGAGACGATAAAGCGCGTCAATCGCTGGTATTGGAGCGATGCACAACGCCACCGCAGGGGCAGGAACGATCTTGCCGGATCGCGCCGCATCACCATGCGCCTGGCGGCCGATGAGCTCCCCTGGCTTTCCAGAGAGGATGCCGTCATCATCGCCGACCGCTATTCATTCGTACGCGATGAGAATATCTTCCTGCTGCCGGGGGCGCATGAAATGCTTACTGCCCTTACTGAGCGGGGGATACGCCTTGTGCTCGTGACGAACGGGGAATCGCATATACAGCGCGGAAAGCTCAAACGCTTCGACATCGCAAAATATTTTCCGCATATGTTCATCGAGGGCGAGCTCGGTTACGGAAAACCAGAGGAACGTGTGTACCGCGAGGCGCTTTCTGCACTGAAGGCTTCGCCTGAAGAAACGGCTATTTTCGGAGACAATCTCGAATGGGAAGTGCGTGTGCCGGGTGCGATGGGGTTGTATACCGTGTGGCATGACTGGAGGAAAAAAGGGCTGCCGGAGGGATCGGACTGTCGGCCGGATGCGATAGTAACATCGCTTTTCGAGGCGGCGGATGTCATCATCGGGGCATGAAAGGAAACGCCTCTTTCAATAAAGAAAAAGTCGAAAAGGGTTGGCTTGTTGAGTATGCCTCCGATCTTTCAGGATCATACGCATTCGCGCGCAATCCCGGCACAAGTGATGCGCAAGCGAATGCACAAGTGCTGCTTGACGGTGAAAAACCGGGTGGGTGGGGGCACTGCATTTCATAGCCGCAGCGAAGTGCGAGGCAGTATATTTATTGATTTGACGGTATACGATGACGGGAGTATACTATGGCGACAATGCGGATCGCCTTTTTTTCCAGTGATGCACAGATCATCTTCTCTCAGCACGCCATGACGGTCGATCTCATGCGCGGGGTCGCCGAGGAGTCGTGTCGTTATGCGGCCGGCGTCGACTATTTCGATGATCGTGTGCGCTTGAATGATCTGTTAAAAAAGCGGGCATATAAACGATATGACGGACTCATCGCGGCAATGCCGCTTGCACAACCGGGCGAGGTGCGCGCATGGCGGGCATTGGAGCGGCTTCTCCCGTGCGTGAATGTACTTGAAAACGGAGGCCCCGACAGCAATGTCGTGAAGCTTGATGATGAACAGGCGATCGACCTCATCGTATCACATCTCGTCGCGGAGGGTCACCCGTCGGTTGGTTTTTACGGCGCAGGTTCGCTCTCTTTCACCCGAAGGAGGCGGCATGCGTTGCTGCGATCAGCACAACGGTATGGTATCGAGGTGCGGCTTCCGCAGCGAAGCGCATCGTCACGCGGCGAAACATCAAAGTACGAGGACGTCTTTTCCACCATGGCGAGGGGGCAGCATCCGTCGGCGCTGGTATTCGATAATGATTACAGTGCGTATCTTTTCTGGATATATGCGGACAAACGGCGAATACGTATTCCCGACACGATCGCGATCACCGGTATTGACAACATCGTCTATCCACATTCGATAATTTCGGCGAGCGATGCAGCACCTGGCCCACGACCGCTTACCACGGTCGATATCGAAGCGCATGAAACGGGAAGGATGGCCGTGCGCATGCTCGCTGAGATCGTACAGAGAAAACGTCCGGCACGAGGGCAGCGTATCCTCATCGAGCCGCGGCTTATCGTACGCGGTTCTTCGCTCAGAAAAAGCAGACCTGTGCAGCGCTCCGCCGGTGAGGGGAATGTATTTCGGTCATCGGTTATCGACTATTGCAGCCGCCGTTCCTCCTCGGCTGCGAATATCCGGCAGATCGCGCGCCGTTTCGGCATGAGCCATGCGTATTTCCTTATCAAATTCAAGAAAGAATTCAGGGTGACGTTCACCTCATATGTGAATAACATTCGTCTTGACCGCGCGGCGTTCTATCTGCGTTCAACGGCAATGACAGTGACCGATATCTATTTTGAGGTCGGCTATAAGAGCCACGAGCACTTTAACCGCTTTTTCAAAAAACGTTTCGGCCTGCTGCCGACCGTGTATCGCAAGCGCAATGCGTCCGTTCACCAGGCGCATTAGATTCGTTCGGTGTTCCGAATGCGTAAAAGTTGTGGACAATACGCGGATAGTGTACTATAGTATTATCGTCGTTCTTTCACGCCGAAGTTCCCTGCAGGAGAAAAGCAATGCGCCGTTTACGCAGCATGATTATTGTGTTCCTTGCGGCCGTATCGTTCCGGATCATCGCGCAATCGACGGTACTTATCGCCAAATTCGATTTCGAGAACGGTACGGTCGATAAGTGGGGCATCGAGGGGAACCGCAGCAACTTCACATTCACCGTGGACGAAACGAATACGCATAGCGGGCGATATTGCGCGAGGCTCACGCTCACTAAACCGTCCGAGGGTGAGCGACGTCGTTACATGGGATTTTCTATGCCCAGTGGACAGAAAATTTCAAAAGTGCATATCCGTTTCTACCTACGGACCGAGGGCATCGCCGATGGGGACGCAACGATGAACGGGCTGGAAAATTCGTCGAAAGGTGTCGTCGGCTGGCTTTCAGGGAATATTCCGCTCATCCAGCTCAAGCCCGCCGCAGAGTGGACGTTCGTTGAGGCGAAAGCCGATATCAAGGCGGCGACGAGCGGCGTTGTGTTGTATCTTGTCATAAAAAACAAAGCGCTCGGCAAGGGCTCCGTGTGGATCGACGACCTTTCGATCGAGGGCATACAATGAAACGCGTCGTCGGCATATGCTTCGCCGCGATGTTGGCCGGCGCCGTATGGTGCAGCGGCGTGTCGAACATCGCCGTCACGAACATCGATTTCGAGAACGGCTCGGTCAACAATTGGGGCGCCGAGGGCAACCGCAGCAATTTCACGTTCGCCGTCGACGCAAGTCCGCATGCGGGAAAATACTGCGCGAAGTTCACGCCCACCCGGCCGTCCGAGGGCGCACGCCGGCAGCACATCGGCATACAATTGCCCCGCGACAGGAAATTCTCGAAGGTGCTTATCAGATTCTACATGAGGACCGAGGGGCTTGCCGACGCCGATGCTGCGGTGCTCGGGCTTGAGAACTCGCCGAAAGGTGTCGTCGGCTGGCTTTCGGGAAAAACGCCGCTCATCGTCTTGGGGACTGCCGCCGATTGGACGCTCGTTGAAAAGAAAGCCGACCTCAACGCGGCAGCCACCGGTTTCGTGTTTTATCTTTCCGTCGAGAATAAAGCGCTCGACAAAGGCGCCATATGGATCGACGACATTGTTGTCGAGGGAATTCCCGATACGCCGGAGATCAAGTTCAGTTCGGCCGCCGAGGGAAATGTCTTCACTGCCGATAGCGGCAGCATAACACTTGCCGTGCCGAATGCCGACGGCATCACGAACGGGTGCATTCGCCTCATCGAAGAGAATGGCAGTGTGCTTCGGGAGATGCAGCTTCCCGCCGGTCAATCGAACATTTCTGTCGAGCTCACGGCGAAGGGATATTACTCCGTCGAAGCGTCGGCAGCATACCGTTCGGGATTCACCGTCACCAACCGCATAACTGCCGCCGTTATCGGAGCCCCGATGCCCGATGCCGTCCGGCTTCAATCGCCGCTCGGGTTTTTTAATGTGACCGCAGTGTCGAATTTTTCCATCAATGCCGGCGGTGCATGGAATAGGAATTTTATTGGAATGCAGTCGTACCAGAGAACGCCGACGGGCTTTACCGGATCAAATAATCTTGTAATTCCGACGAACGAGAAGATGATATCATGTCTCTGGGCGCCTCCCCTTTGGATAATGGATGTGCCGCCGGATGTAACACTGGGGCCGTGGAGCTATAAGGTGTACACCCCGAAAAGCTGGGATGAGCTCAGTAATTTGATACGATACGTGTTCGATCGACCGCGTACGGTTAAATACCTTGAAGTGATCAACGAGCCGGACGCGGTTTGGAAAGGCTCGCAGGAGGACATGGTCCGCTATCATGCCGTCGTCGCACAGGCGGTGAAGTCGGTCGATCCCTCGATAAAGGTCATCGGACCGGCGTTCTGCAGCATACAAGTATCTTTGCTTGACAAGCTTGTAAAACTCGGTTTGCTGGATAATCTCGACGGGCTTTCAATTCACGCCTATGTACAGGGCACCGAACCGGAAGGCGAGTTCATCGCGAATGTTATCGCGCTCAAAAAATATCTTGCTTCCATCGGAAAGAAAGACTTTCCCGTATATTTCACCGAATTCGGCTGGACGACAATGGAGGGTACATGGCAGAAACCGGTGGATGAGCTCACGCAGGCGCAATACATCGTGCGCGCGCTTTCACTCATTTCGGCAGAGCATATCGACGGGCTCAATTATTTCTGCATGCTTTATCAGACCCCGAACGCCGGAGAACATAATTTTTCCATACTTCGTAAGGATAGGACGCCGAAGCCCGCGTACGCCGCCCACGCAGCGTTCGCGCGGCATTCGGCCGGAACGATCGAAAGTACGCGGTTCAATCTCTCCCCGACCACCTATCTTGTTCTCATGCGCAAAGATGACCGCTCTTCGGCCGTGCTCTGGGACACGAAAAGCAATTCTTTCGATTTGCCCGCTTCAGCCGCCTGTTCGGACATGATGGGACGCCCGATCGCTCTGCGTGCCGGTGTTCCCATCGGGCCGTCCCCGATCTATTTCGATGTTCAGGATACGAAATTCGCACAGCCGGTCATCCGTGAACCGATATCCGTTGTCACCGGGAAAAAGATCAAGCTGCCGCTCATCAATGTGCTCGGCGTTGCATCACTTGCTGTGAAGAACGGAGAGATCATCACAACGCTCGATACCGTACCGGGGCGCTATACGCTTCTGGGGAAGAACGGGGCGTCGTGGGAGATGCAGCCTGTCGATGTAGTATCGCCGCTGTCAGCATCCGCATGCCGTCTTGCATGGGCGGCGAATGATGCACGCCCGAGCTTGGTGCTCACTGTAACATCGTATTTTACATCGCCGGTCCCTGTCCGTACTCGCACGGCATTTGACGCGGCGCATGACTTATTCCAAGAGTCCGTGACGCTTGGCAGCAATGAGCAGTGTGAGATAAGAACAGTACTCGAAGATATCAGCAAAGGACGCCGGTACACCGGGCGCTCTATCGCAGAGACAATGGTGGGGGGCATATACCATCATAGCGATGTGCCGTTCGATTTTACCATAGTCTCTGCCGGCAGTCCGGGTACTCCGGCGGACGACGGCGCATTGCCGTACTTCGATATTTCCGCCAATGATCCGTTCACCCTGGGCGACAATGCGAAACCGTTCGCTGTCGATGATTGCTCAGCGCGAATCGCCTTTACATTATCCGATGACGGGCTGCGATTCTACGCGCTCGTAACTGATGATGTGCACCGTCAGGAAAAAAGCGCATCTGAAATGTGGGCGGAGGATTCTATACAAATTGCATTCGATGTGGATAGGGATGAGCCATGGCTGCCGAATTCCGGCAGGTGGCTTAACGGGCATAGAGTTTTTGAATATGGTCTGGCAAAAGGTAATGCCAACGCGCTTGTCTATCGATGGATATCATATTCTGATCTTCCCGGAATGTGCGATGAACCGCAAGTAAAATCCGGCATCGTGCGCGAGGGATCGGTCACCCGCTATGATATACTTTTCCCGTGGGCGACGCTCGGACTTGCTGAACGACCGAAGCCGGGACGAACATTCGGCCTGTCGGTCGCGGTGAACGATATCGACGGCGCAGGAAGCAAACGGCACGGCCTCAGGCTTTTCGGCGGCATTGTTGAAAGCAAAGATCCGCTGAAATTCGGACCGCTGTTCATCCGCTAAACCCATCAATAATAATAACGAATTCCCTGTTCTATATCCTTGTCCCACCGTATTCTGCAAGCGCAGGCTGGAACGAAGCGAGAGGCATGCATGTGCACCTTCTGTGCGCTCACTTATACAAGGCGGCAAAGCCGCGATTTGCATCGACCAGATGAGCTCGATTACATCGTCAACAAAATCCGGCTAATCCGTGAATCCGGGTACATCCTCTCTTCTCTTATCGCCCCATCATGTATTTTCTACTATCGCAAACACACGTTTCACAGAAGACGCCTCATGTCAATAAAATCATCCTAATTGTCAAGTTTGTCCGTATACGCACCCCTCGCAGTGTATTATCATCTACGAACATACGATGAAGGACCTCCTATGACATCGCTTTCGAACAGTGACAATACCTCATTCCCGATAGACCCGGTCCTCAACAGTTCTCTCGAAAGGCTCATAGCGCATTACCGCGACGATGGCAGCTGCATCGCCATGTATCTCTGGGGATCGCTCGCTGCCGGCACAGCCGACCGCTTTTCCGACATCGATGTTGCCGCGGTGTTCCGCGATGAGGACTACCAGGCGGCGCGAAATGGATTACGTTCCGTCTGCGATTTGCTCTGCGGCCCCACGCTCGTCTGGCTCCCGGAGGGCGAACGGCCGGATTCCGGCAATTATGCGTTCCTGTTCGCCGCGAACGAAAAGCACTATCTCTATGACTTCACCATCATGAGGGCATCGGCGTTCCAGAAGAACAAGGATCGCTCATCGTATCGCTTCCTCTTCGATAAAATCGGCATCGCCAACAACGCAGAACGACCGCTCCCGCCGCAGTTCGAGGCGCACACGATCAGCGGAATAATCGATAAATACTGGGTGTACGCCTATCTCAACGGCAAGTACGGTCGGCGGCAGGATATATTCAAGATGCTCTACGTGCAATCGGTGCTGTTCCAAACACATGTTCGTCTGCTCAACGCGCTCCATCCCGACGAGGTTTGGAACTGGTGGGCGCGTGATGTCGCGCATCTCGATGAAAAACACCGCGGGGGATTGCTCGTATATTTCGGCGCACGATCGACGGATGACATCCGGCGGATACTGACGATCGAATTCGATCTCTTCAGCCGCGATGCAAAAGAAGCCTGCGTGAAATGGGGGATCACCTATCCGGAAGCGCTTGAGAACGGGGTGAGAGATCATATTTCAGTGATGCTTGATCACCGATAGATCACGTCCCCAAGGCCGCCTTCACGTCGCGGGGCATGCGCTTATCGCAGCAGCATGGTTATCCGCGCTCGGCCTGTGAACGATCACCGCTTGGCTTTCTTTCCCGCGAAACGAATAACGCATACTTCCGATGCCTTGAGCTGTAACGCTTCATCGAACTGTATACCCCTGTCCGCAGGCACGAATCGCAGGGGGCGCTTTCCGACAAGAGCGGCCGATACTTTTTTTCCCGCAAGCACCGACGAGCGTATCGTCGATAATTTCAATTCTCCGTAAAGCACCGTAAGCGCAATGGCTGCCGATGACAGTTCCGCTGTACCCCAGGCGCCATCGAGCGACCAGAACGTCCTGAACGTACCCTTCACCCGCGGCGAGAACTCTATCATCCCCTTCGTCATATCGTATTCAAAACCGCTCATCGCATTGAGCAATGCATACGACGCCATCGATCGTGCGTAATTCGAACCGCACTCGAATTCATTCCACGGATTGCGCTTCTCGCCGTCGAACTTCTTGCGCACTTCGGTCGCGATCTCTATCCCTTCATCGACGAGCCCTTCCTGTATCATATGCGATGCGGCGGAGTATTCGCAGCCGTAGAACGTCTCCTCGGAATACGGCACCGGCACCACCGGCTTATACGTACCCTCCGGCCAGTCGCAGATGACAACGCCTTTCTCATCGTACACCGAATAGAGACGGCATGGGTTCACATAATCGGCGAACGATCGTTTGTAGTTGTGCCGATATATCGACCTGAGCGCGGATCGACGTTTCTTCCTGTCGAAGATATCGCCGAGCCCGCACAGGTTCGCATGCCATTGCGCAAGCACCTGATCAATGGATGACCCTTCGCCGATCTGATATTTCATCTCTTTGTGTTCGTCATTCCAATAATTGAGCGCACCGAATTTTTCCACGATGGATCTGTCTTTGAGGCCGATGTCCTGCTGATAATACGTACCGTTGAACAGATGTTCATCCGTCCACGCTTTCCCTTTTTCGAAAAGCGCTCGGTATTCCTTTGCTGTCGCATCCTCACCCATAGCTGCAGCCATCTCGCTCCCCGCCTTGAGCGCTGCGAGATAGAAACCGGTAAGCCACGAGTTCGGTCCGAAAAGCTCCATATCGAGCGTGTGATGCTGCCGCCCCTCGAGCACGCCGTCCTTATCCGCATCCCACGCATCCTCGTTCGTCGGCGCCCAGGCGAACTCAATGGATTTCTTCACCGCGGGCCAGAGCGTCCGCAGCCACTCCGTATCGCCGCATATTTTCCAATCGCGATATGCCTTAATGACATCGCCGAACTGCCCGTCCGCGCAGGGGCGCATCGCACCGCGGTCGCGGCCGAGCGGGAGCTTGATGCGGAAGACCATGCCGCCGTCCTCACGCTGATTGAACCGGTAATTGAGGTCGCGCATCGAACGCTCGAGTTTCGGAAAGAGGAACGGGAGCGCATAGGCATAGTTCCACACATGCGTGCACGAGCCCTCGCAGCAGCCTGCATTGCCGTAGCAGCCCTCCCATCCGTAGAATTCGCCGTTCTCGAGCCTGAGACAGGTCGGCGATTTCAGTATCGACAGATTCGCCGATATCGCATCGATGAGCGCGGGGGGAAGCGTCGAGCCGAAGAGCGCATCCTTGAACTTCCTCGTCTCATCGTACATACGCTGCCATTGTGTCAGTGAGTACCGTGCACTTGCAGTCGAATCCCCGAACAGCGCGGCATAATAGTTCTTCCACGTCCTCGGTTTATCCTTGCACTCGCCCTCGCAATTACATTTCTCCGGGTTCCAGTAGTTCGTGCAGTTGGGAAAATTCCATGAAATGACGAAGCGTACGCGTTCTGTCTTTCCCGGCGCGACAGAGATACGCGCGGCGAGCGTAGCGTGATCATCCTTCGCCGGAGCATCATACGTGCGATCCTTGAACGCTCCCGGCCGTGTTATATCCTGCCAGTAAATGCCGAGATTATCGAACCAGGTCCCGCGGAACCAGTACTCCTGAAAGCTCGTGTCCCGTGCATCGGTCGCAACGGTACAATCGCCGAACGCAACATCGTCCGCGGCGTATTTCGTGCTCGCAAGTTTTATCGACGATATCCCTTCAGCACATGAATGCCTGTTGACCGTGTTCTCGGGGAGCGGATTGCGCATCGTGCACGCCGCTGTATACGTGAGCGCCTTTTTCCCGGTGTTCGTCACCGTTATCTCGAAGAACGATGCCGGAATGCTCGAATCCCTGTCATTGAGCGGGATGAAGGGGCTCCACGCCGTCATCGTCACGGTGCCGGGGAATTTCCTGTCCCTGAACGTGAGCGTTGCGAAGGGATATTCACCGCTGAAATCGACCGTGCCGAAATTCGGAAGTCCCGCCATCGTCGCCCGGTTGGGACCGAAGCCGAACCCGTGCGAATGATTACCCGTCGCTGACGTGCCGCTGTACGGCGGCTTGAGCCTGCCCGCAAGCACGCGCGTATCGAGAACACGATCGCCGTCCTCGGCCTTCACCGCGAAATGCGAGAAGCCGTTGAGACTGTTCTTGTTGGGCTTGTTGCATATCTCCCAATCGATAAGTCGTCCGTCACCGGCGATGCCTATGCACCCTGCGCCGATGCCGCCGAGCGGGAACGATATCTCCTTCGTCTTTTCACCGCGGTACTTCATGCTGTACTCCTCGTGTTCACTTGTTCTATCAAAGCGTTTCACCCGGAACGATCTCATGTACGATGGTCCCCTCTGCCGCCGCATCCTTCTTCATCAGCGCAAGAAGCTTCGCGGCAAGCGCGCGTCCCGTATTCTCCGTGGGATATGCCACGGTCGTTATGCGCGGCTTTATGTACGCGAGCGGCGCAATATTGTCGAAACCGATAAGGCCGAAGTCGCGCGGTATGCACCTGCCGGAGGACTCTGCATGGCGTAAAAGCTCTATTGCATAGATATCGTTCGAGCAGATGACGGCGGTCCTTCCCGAGAACCCGCCCGCAATGAGCTTTTCGATCTGCGCTCCATCGATGATGCTCTCATGCGATACCGCCGCTCCTTCCGCTACCGCGGCGAATCCGGCGTAACGCTCCTCCTGCGCCCAGAGATTCATCGACCCTTTGTGACGCATCGGCGGGCAGTAATAGATGATGTGCCGATATCCTTTTGACACCGCATGCAGTACCGCATCGCGAATAGCGGCGCGCTCATCGATGCCGATGAAAGACACCGGAGGAAGCCTGTTGCCGAAAGTAACGACCGGTCCCGAGAACGATTTCAGATGCCTGCCAACATCGTCCGCGCGGCTGCACGGCATGAGAACAAGGCCATCGACCTTTTTCTGCGCGAAATAGTCAATGCTCTCTATTTCCAGCGCACTGTCCTTCTGCGAAAGCGAAAGAAGCATGCGATACCCCATTTCTCGGAGCGACGCCTCGAGCGCGCTCACTATCTCGGTGAAAAAGCTGTTCGCAAGATCGAACACGATGACGCCGACCGTCATGGTACGCCCGGTCACAAGGGCACGCCCGAGCTCATTGGGCTTATACCCGTGCTTCGCTGCCATGCGGAGTATCCGCGACTTCGTCTTTTCGCTCACCTCGGCCCTGCCGTTAAGCGCCCTGTCCACGGTCCCCCGCGAAACCCCGCATAATTTCGCCAATGCATAGCTGTCGATCATCTATGCCCTGCTCTTCGATATTTTCCGTTCACGTGCACGGCTATATAAATAACGCTTTTTTTGAGAAAGTCAAATCGCTTTCGGGTTATTGCGAATACATCTGTCATCTCCCCCAACAGGCGCGTTCGCATGACAGTGTCATCAGGATCGCTGAGAACAAGGGGTCATGACCCCTTGTTCTCTCTTTTCGCAACTGCATCCACGCCTGGCAAGCGCATCCTTCTCATGCACCGCTTCATTGAAAAAAACACGCGCTCACTGTACACTCGATGCACCTATCACGAATGGATGGTCCATGGCCGACGAAAGCACACCGATGATGCGTCAGTACCGGGAGATAAAGGCGAAATACCCGGACGCATTCCTCTTTTTCCGCCTGGGCGATTTCTATGAGATGTTCTTCGACGACGCCGTCGAGGCATCGCGCATCCTCGAGCTTACGCTCACCAAAAGGAACGACATCCCCATGTGCGGAGTGCCGTATCATGCGGCGGATAATTATCTCGCCCGCATGATAAAGGCCGGTAAGAAGGTCGCCATCTGCGATCAGCTCGAGGACCCCCGGCAGGCGAAGGGCATCGTCAAACGCGATGTGACGCAGGTGATGACGCCGGGCACGGTGATAGAGAACCGGCTCCTCGACGGTCGATCGAACAATTACACGCTGTCCATTGCGCTTGCCGAGAACGGAGAGAGCGCGGGCATTGCGGTGGCCGACGTCTCGACCGGGGAATTCATTTCGATAGAAATTGCGCACGACCCCATCGCATCGATCGCTGACGAGATAGCCCGTTTCGCACCGAAAGAGATACTCATCCCCGACACGTACGAAGAGAATGCCGATATAGCCGCGCTCTTGAAACGATCGCCGGACATCTATGTGAGCCGTGTCGGCGGCTGGTCGTTCGCAGCGGATTACGCGCGCGATACGCTCATACGCCATTTTGCGGTGGCGACGCTTAAGGGCTTCGGCATCGACGATACGCCTCTCGTCATCAGTGCGGCGGGCGGACTTATCCACTATCTGTCGGAAATGCAGAAGTCGTCCCTTTCGCATATCAGAACGCTTTCGCTCTATAATCGCAGTGCGCATATGGTGCTTGACGATGCGACGCAGACAAGCCTTGAACTTGCCGCCGTAAGCGGGAAGAACGACCGCACGCTCCTCTCCGTCATCGATGAGACGCTCACCGGCATGGGGGCGCGGCGGTTAAAGCAGTTCATCGTCAACCCGCTCATCGATGCGAACGCGGTCAATGAGCGTCTTGACCGCGTTGATTTTTTCGTCACGAACGCAGCCGTCCGCTCATCGGTACGCGATGACTTGAAGCAGGTTCACGATATCGAACGCCTGGTAACGAGGCTCGCACTTGGTCGCCTGAACCCGAAGGATATGGTATCGCTCAAACTTTCGCTCATGAACGCCTGTGCCGGCGCCGAAAAGCTTCTCGCCGACGGATACAAGGACGAACGTTTCGCCTCTGAAAAAGAATGCCGCGTGGTCATCGATATCATCGAACGCGCGTTACTCGAAGAACCGGCGATAGCGATCAACGAAGGCGGCATCATCAAGGACGGTTTCGACGCGACGCTCGCGAAGTACAATGAAGCGCGGCGCGAAGGGCGGCAGTGGATACTTGCCCTCGAAGAGGAATACAAAAAAGAAACGGGGATATCGAACCTTCGGATACGGTATAATAATATAATCGGATATTTCATCGAGGTGACGAAGGGACAGCTCAAGAACGTCACATCGACATTCATCAAGCGGCAGACGCTTGTCGGGAGCGAACGCTTTACCACCGAAAAACTCTCCGCGCATGAAGCGGTCATCAATGATGCGAACGAGAAGGGGAATTCCCTCGAAGAGAAGATATACCTTACGGTGCGCGAAGAGATACGCACGCATATCGATGCGCTGAAATCCATGGCCGAAGCGATAGCACTCGCCGATGTGTTCTCCGCCCTCGCACAATGCGCGGTCAAGCGGCGCTACACACGCCCGCATATCGATACCGGCAGCGCCATCGATATCAAGGATGGTCGACACCCCGTCGTCGAGGAATATCTATCGTCAAACGCGTTCATCCCCAACGATGTGACCCTCGATGCGAGCGAGCACCGCCTCATCATCATAACCGGCCCGAACATGAGCGGGAAGAGCACCTATCTCAGACAAACGGCGCTCATCGTTCTCCTCGCGCAGATCGGGAGCTTCGTCCCCGCGCGCGAAGCGTCCATCGGCATCGTCGACCGGATCTTCACACGGGTGGGCGCATCGGACAATATCGCACGCGGGGAAAGCACCTTCCTCGTGGAAATGAACGAAACGGCCAACATCCTCAACAATTGCACGAACCGAAGCCTCATCATCATGGATGAGATAGGACGCGGGACGAGCACGTACGACGGCATGGCGATAGCCTGGGCGATAGCCTGGGCGATAGTGGAATATCTTTCCGGCAATCCGAAAAAAGCGGGAAAGACCCTTTTCGCCACGCATTATCACGAGCTTACGCTGCTTGAAGAACTTCCCGGCGTAAAGAACGCGAGCGTGCTCGTACGCGAACACAAGGGCGAAATAGTGTTCATGAAGAAGGTCGTCGCCGGCCCCGCGAAGGCGAGCTACGGCATTTACGCGGCGAAACTTGCCGGCGTGCCGGGATCGGTCACGACGCGCGCGGAAGCGATACTCGCGCAGCTCGAACGCGACGGCGAAGTACAGGTGAACATCCTTGAGAAAGGCTCCGCGGGAAAGGCATCGAAGAAAAAGGATATGCTGCCGCTTTTCGCCGATGAAGCGAAGGAAAGCGAGATAGAAGCGGAGATAAGGAAGATCGATGCCGATACGCTCACACCGCTTGCGGCGCTGCAGATGATATCAACATGGAAAGAAAGATTGCATTCCGGCGATCAAAAATAAGAAGGGAGTTGTTATGTATCACAAAAAAGGCTTGCTCGCGGTATTCGTCCTCATGGCATGTACGCTCACCATGAAGGCCGAGGATATCTCGGGCGGCGCTGAAAGCGTATCGGCTGACGCACTGGTGATAACCAATGTCGTCACCAACATCATCACGAATTACCGCGACGGCAGGATAGTGCGGGAAGACCCGCTCACGATCTATCATCCGTCATACATCGCATTCGGCCTGCAGAAGGACCAGGTAAAGGTGCAGCTGAGCTTTCAATACGATATCCTGCATTATCTGAAGATACGCGGGCTTTTGTACGGCGCGTATTCGCAGCTCATGTTCTGGGACCTGTATACGCTCTCCGGACCGTTCCGCGATTTCACGTTCAACCCCGAGGTGTTCCTGCGCTACGAATCCGGATACAACCCCTTCGGCAATGTGCGCACGTTCCTCCTCGATGTGGTCCAGCTCGGCTTCGATCATCGATCGAACGGCAAGGACGGAACGAATTCCAGAAGCATAGACCGCCTCTATGCCTTCCTGCAGCTCGCGGTCGGATCCGTGTTCCAGGTCGGCATCAATGCGCGGTACTCGTATTATTTCAGGATAGAGGACAACCCCGATGTTCGGCTTTTCATGGGCAGCTTCGAGTTCGGGGCGTTCGTTCGGATAAAGATCGATCGGACGGAGATACTGAACATCGACGGGCGATTTTCGTTCGGCGATTCTGTCAGCTTCGGGCTGACAACGGAGCGCTACTGGGCCGAAGTGACAGCGAAGGTCATATCGCCCCTGCCCGGCGTGGGTTTCTTCGGACAGGGATGGGTGGGCTACGGCGAATCGCTCATCGATTACAATAAATATTCATGGTCGATACGCATCGGGGTCGTTGCACGGAGCTGATACGATTACCATTCATCGGTACGGAACGGCGATGCCGGCAGTCCTGACGAATCGGTAAGATCGCATGCAGGATCGTTCTCCCATCCGTAGCGCACGGCGAACGGACGCGCGACGAAAAAGCTTTTCACGACAACGCTCGATCCATACGCGGCCGCTTTTGCGGGATGGAATTTCTTATCCGCAGCGGCGATGGCGAACCCCTTCACCGCATCCTTATCC
Source organism: Spirochaetota bacterium (assembly GCA_038043445.1). Classification (NCBI taxonomy): domain Bacteria; kingdom Pseudomonadati; phylum Spirochaetota; species Spirochaetota bacterium. Next base: position 1,511 of record JBBTBY010000019.1, on the reverse strand, counting down.
GCTGCCATGAGTCCTTCGCCGGTGTTCTCAAATGACAATCGTATCTCGCCCCCGTTCACCTTCATCCCGGAATACCGCGGACCGGTGAACAGTGCCGTTCTGTCATATGCCATGTTCAGTGCAGCGAGTGCGAGTCTATGGCCGACATCGCGTTTTCTCGCCGGATGTATATCATTCGATTCCCCGAGATCGATGGTCACCGCCATGGTCGTCGCTGAAAGCGAAAGCGCCTTGAGCATCGATTCGCGGATGTGAGCCCATGCCGCGGGTACATCTCCTTTATAATTGGGAAGCTGTACGAAGATGAACGGGAGCGCGCGCTCATCCCACACACCGCGCCAATTGCCGATGAGCGCGGGCAATAGCCCCCGATAATTGACCGCATCCTCGACGGTCGCCGCATTGCTCTCACCCTGATACCAGAGCACGCCGCGTATCGCGTACGGGACTATCGGCATGATGTGTTTTTCATACAGCGTGACGGGAAGCGCACGCCCCAGTCGCCATTTATTGAGCCTGGGCGGCGGCGGCGGGGACTTCGGGTCCTGTGACCATCGGCGTATATCCTCTTCATCGGCAAGGGCCGCGGCGCACACCTCATCCGTTGCCGCGAGCGAGAGTATCGCACGCCCGTTGGGGCTTATGGAAAGCGACGAGCGCGACATCCACGCCTCGATGCGCGTGCCGCCCGCGCTCCTGTCGATGATACCGACGGGAATCGAGAGTTCATCCGCTATTTTTCGTGCGAAGAAAAAGCCGACGGCGGAAAATGACGGCAGGCTTTCTGCTGAGCATACGAGCCAGCCGTTGCCGCGATTCATGCGGATAGTGGGGTTATTTGCGGCAGCAAGCGCTTCATCCCGTTCGGCGCATCCATTGATGCTGAACTGCATATTCGACTGACCGGACGCGAGCCATACTTCACCGATGAGAACATCATTGATATCGAGCGATGCCCCCGCAGAGGCTGCGGAGAGAACATGCGGCCCGCCGGCCGTAAGCGGATCGAAGACGACACGCCACTTGCCATTGACATCGGCGCGTGCGGTCTTTGTCTGACCGGCGAGCATTACCGACACATCGGCGTTCGCATCGGACCTTCCCCATACAGGCATGGGTTTTCCTCGCTGGAGGACGGCGTGGTCGGAGAATATCGGGGCGAATGAGGGCGGCATCGTTCTTATTTCTTTCGGCGCGACTTGGTCTTCGCATTGGAGAAATATATCTTCATCGGTTCAAAATAATATTCTATCCAGCCCTCCTAAAATCCGGTTTGCGGGCTCCTGAACATTGGGATTTAGATGTACCGGATAAACTATACTGATATCCGGATTTCTCTCCGCTAATTGCTTAATACCACGACATATACTTTTAAATCTTTCTCCAAAATTCTCGGATAATCCGCCAACACCACCGCCAGGTTCGTGGATTGTCCCGGTACCACGGTAGCCAATCCCTTTAAGCTGCCCATACGCGGTTTCAATGAAATATGTCCCATTGTCGGGAAACAA
>JBBTBY010000018.1 GCA_038043445.1 Spirochaetota bacterium | reverse complement strand
TACGGATATATCTCTCGGGCGTACCGCCGCGCGTGATCCGAACCACCTCATGATAAACGCCCGGGTGTACCACGACAGTGTCCCCCGGTTCGCATCGATCGACCGCCTGCTGTATGGTGCCGAATGCATTCTCCCTTTGCCCATCGAGACCGTTCTTGGTTATATTTTTAATATCTACGTGGTATACCGCCGCCTGCACGTTCATGGCGATAAGCGAGAACACAACGGCGCAACGGATGAAAGTACCCGCGACTATCCGTACGCTCATGCGATATAAATTTTGCATACTGACAGTATACATCGTTTACGTCTATTTGTCTTGGTATTAAGGTATAGAAAATGCGAAAGGGGAATTCAGTTTCATGAGTTTTGTGTACAGCCTAAGGCGAAGTCTGTCTATTGTCGGTGTTCCCGGGCTGCTGAAGCCCATGTCGCGCACCAAGCCGCCAAAACCGCAAAGAACATCGCCCCCTCCGTGGACTCCGTGAAATACTTTCTCTTTCTCATTCTTCGCCGCAAGTGTTCCGAAATAGGTGAACTCCTGACCGAATTTGCCTTGAAAATTATCCCTCAAAGCCGTATAATGACCGCGGGTTTATGAAAAAAGTCATCGCAACACTCATCGCCATCATTTCCGCCGCCGTGCTCTTCCCGATAGCCCCTACTCACGATGAATATCTTTTCCTTACCGCCGGCGGCTACGGTGAGCTGCGCATCCATATTTCCGTACCGGACGCTGTCCCCCTTGAAACGCTCGATACGATATTCCAATCACTTGCCGCCGAACGAGCGCTCACGCTTACGTTCTTTTCCCATACGTATCAGCACCCCTACCATCATTATTTCGCGACCGTGTCATTCTCATCACTTTCTGCCATATCGGGGATAAACAATAATTATCTGCCGTTCCTCGCCGTGCGGAGCCTTTCCCTTGTACGCGCGCCCGAGGGCGGCATGGACCTCTCCATTACTGTTGATCCGTCGCAGCGTACGCCGGTGGTACTCCCGAAAGATCCGGTATTCCCGGTACAGACGAATGACGCGGCAAAATCGCCCTATCGCGTACCCGGGGTACCGTCGCTTTCATCGAATATCGTCGCCATTACGAACGTACGCACGAACGCGGTTACGAACACCGTACGCGTGCCAGAGACCGCATCGGAGCGCATGGCGATGCGCATCGACGATATCATGCTCGGGCGTACGAATTCGCTCATAACGAATATCATAGCCGCCGCACCCTCCGCGAGCGGATCATATCGGTTCGAGGTGAATCTCCCGGCACGGGTCAAGGATGCGTCGGGTGTCGAGGTCGCAGAGAACATCGTCACCGCACAGATACCGTATGCATCCGGGAACGCGGTCGCCATACACGCGCTCACCGAGAATGCCGTCACCTCGCGGCGGCCGTATCGCGTCTTCAAGGGAGAGAACAGCGTCCTCGTCTACGGACCGCTCGGATACGCAGTGCCGTCCGACCACTCTATCGCGATGCAGGTGAAGCAGAAACGCCCCGGCATCTTCAATGCCCGCTCGTTCGATATCCGTTCGATACGCATCCGGAAAAAAACGTTCCGCGAGAACGTGATAGACTGCGATGTCGAGGTGACCGCGAGCACGCGCACCGGCACGCTTGAGACTTGGCGATTCGAGGAACACATCCCGCGTGAGTGACCCCGGCACGCTCATACTCTTCCCCCGCTCCTACGCCCGTGAAGAACACATCAGCAGATCGTTACGCGACGGCATTTCCGTCATAGCCACGTCGCGCATCGATGACGTATACCACTTCTACCGCTCGGTATACGATGCGATAATGCCCGCACGGACGGTGCTCACGGGAGAGGCGGCTCAACTCGTCATGCAATTCGCAGCCGATGAGCATGCCGTTCAAGGCTCCGCCCTTGCACCGCTCATGCGCTCGCAGAGCTTTGCGCGCGAAGCGTTCGCCCTCTACGAAACGCTCGCCCGTTACGGCGAGGCCCGCGAGATGATGTCCGTTCCCGGCGGCCATGCCGACGCCTTCGCCGATATATTCGGACGGTATGAACGACTTCTCGCCGAGCGCGGCCTCATCGATGCCGTTTCCGATGTGCGCATCTTCTTCACGAAGCTCGCCGCAGGAAGACCCGCACCGCTCGCCGGCATCACGCACATTGCATGCCGCGGCTTCCTTTCGTTCAACGAGCTCTATCGCCGTTTTTTCTCGATCATTGCGGATACATGCCGTATACCCATCATCGTTCATGTACCGGCATCTCGCGAACAGTTCTCAGCGCTTACAGCCGCGACGATGACCTCCGCGGAAGAACTTTTCATTCCCGGCATCCGTATCGAATATGGAACGGATGTCGATGCACTTTCATCGTCGGTCATCAATGCGCTCATCGGCGGCACATCATCACCCGAAGGACATGCACGCCTTTCGTTCCTGTACTCCTTCGGCGCGTACCAGGAGGCCGAGACCATTGCGCATGCGGTCGATTCTCTTGTCCGCCGCGGCGTTCCGGCGCACCGTATCGCCGTCGTCGGAGACATTGCAACGCTCCATCGCCCGCTCACCGATGCGTTCGCCCACCTCGCTCTGCCCGTATCCTCTCGGCGGGGGGATGTGCTCGGCGATCACCCGATAGCGCGTATGCTCATGACGCTCTTCTCCATCATCGATCAGGATACGACCGTCGATGTCGATGCGCTTTCCGGGTTGTTCGCATCGGGCATGGTAACGCATCCATCGTGCGACCGGTATCGCGCGCATGCGCTCCTGCATGGAAAGAAGGGGCTCGATCTGCCGGAACGCGCGCGCGCATCGCTCATCGCGTCATCCGTCGACCGCCTGCGCACGGATGACACATCCGTGCATGCATTCGGCGTCTTCGTGAACGAGACCATAGCCCGTGCACGAACGCTCACGCGCGCACGGGATTTCAGCGAAGGCGTAACGCACCTTCGCGACCTCGCTGAATTCCTCGGCTTCTCCCGCTTCGCCGATGCGATGGGCGATGACATGCGCGGCATCTATGCGTCGGTACTCGAAGCACTGGATACGCTTCGCGTCTGTGATACGGTGTACCGCGGCGAGCAGTTCTCCATCGATGACCTTCGCACCGCGGCGGCAAGAACGCTCTCTGCCCTGACCCGCGAATCGGGTGCTTCACGCGGGGGTGTGCGGCTCCTTACACCGTATGACATTCGCGGCGCAGAGTTCGATCATATCATCATCGGCGGCTGTACGGAGGGGGGATTTTCCTTTTCGGACAATGCGCTCCTTTCCGACGATATGCGCCGGGCCATACACGCGCGCTACCCGGCCATGCCGCTCTCGCCGTCGTCCAACAATGAGGAATTGCTGCTCTTCTGTTCTGTTGTGCTCGCACTCGCACCCGCCGGCGGCATCACCTGTTCTCTCACCGCGCGCGATGAACGCGGGAATGAGGTGCTGCCGCATCCGTACATGGACGCTGTCATGCACGCCTTTGAGCCCGCACTCGCTGATGCATCCTGGGAAACGCGTGCGCGTGAAACGTTCACCCCCGCGGTGTCGGTCCATTCCCGTGCACGCTATGTACCGACCCTTGTAGAAGCGCGTACGAGAATAGATGCGGAGAACGCGATCGCTCAAGGCGCATCCATCGAAGAGGCGACACGGGCGACAGGATCATATATCGATGATGCGTTCGAACGCGACAATGCCCGGCTCCTTGCAATGCGCATGCGTACTCTGAGCGAAAAGTATATGGAAGCGCTCTCGGCACCTGCCATGCAATGGTTCAGATCGTACATCGCAGGGGATATAAGCGTCACCGACCTCGAATCGATAGCCCGCTGTCCGGGGGAATTCATAGCCAGGCGGCTCTATCGCATGGATGAAATGCGGATACCGCTCGGCGGCATCGAGCATGCCGATCGCGGGGCGTATTTTCACCGCATCTTCGAGCGATTCTATGGAACAGTGCGTGAACGCTATGGCTCCTGTGCGCTCACGCGTACGCATCGCGATGACTACCGAAGCCTTATCGCCGAAGTCATCGACACGGTCACGATACATGCCGGTCTCGCGCATGAGGAAGGATATGCCCGCAGTGAAGCGCATCGTATCGCGAAAAGGTTCATCGACCATGAGATAGCGCTTGCTGAGAAAAGCGGTTTTGTCCCCGAGTATATCGAACACACATTCGAACATCATCCCCTCAGGCATATTTCCATAAAAGGAAGAATAGACAGGATCGATATCATGCAGCGGGACGGACGCATCACCGGTATCCGCGTCATCGATTATAAATCATCCGCAACGGTCATGAAAAAGGACGATGTGCGCTCATACCGGGTACTGCAGCCATTCCTCTACCTCGCGTATGCGATCGATATGCTTTCGCTTTATGATGCCTGTGAGAAGGGCGATGTGCAGATCGAGTGCGGCTATTACGCGTACTCTGAATCCGCCCTTGCGGATAAGGCGTATACGCCGTTCACGGACAAAGAGATAATGCGCTCTTTCTTCCGCAAGGATACCGAGGAAATGAATATCTATGCTGCGGTGCTGCCGGCGATAGCAGACCTATCCGCAGGGATGGTACGGTTCCGTCCCGATGAAAACTCGTGCAGGAAATGCGTCTACCGCGTCGCTTGTCCCGCTGAATTCTGACGATATACCCCCGTGTATTGATATTCAATTGATGGATACGCCCGTAGAGAAAAATGTATCATTCCGAAACAGTTGTGCGGGGATAGCACCGGCGCTCGTACGATATTACGTCCGATAGCACCGTTACAAGCCATAATTCCCTCAAAAAAACAGGGATTCATGCATCCATAACGATACAAGTAACCTGCCATTGGCATGTCTTTTGCTTGAAATACCGGAGTGTTTTAACCATGGACGATAAAATAAAAGAAGAAAAAGAAGATCCTGCAAAAGCCAAGGAAGACCCCATCGTGGATCTCATGGTCGCAAAGCAGGAGATCGAAGAGATGGAGTCCAGGCTCCGCGATTATGAGGATATCGCCAAGCGCTCCCGCGCGGAAGCGGAAAATATGCGTAAGCGTTTCGAAAAGGAAAAATCCGAATTCCTGAAATATGCGAACAAGCGCCTTATCGTCCAGATGCTCGATTTCCTCGACGATTTCGAGCGCGCGCTCAAAGCGGACATGAAGGATGTGAAACATTTCCATGACGGCGTTTCGATGATACACAAGCGCCTTATCGGCTTTCTCGAAGGGCACGGCGTCAAGGAGATCGATCCCATCAATGCGGAATTCGACCCGAACGTCCACGAGGCGATAAGCCTTGAGGAAGCGGATTCCTATGACCGCGAAAAGGTCATCGAGGTATATCAAAAAGGCTACAAAATGTACGATGATGTGATACGGACTTCGAAGGTCCGTATCGGCCGCCCGAAAGCACCGGCGGCGGAAAATGATCCTCCTGCAGGCGCACCAGGTGCTGCAGCGGGAACGATCGCCGCTCCGGCTCAACCGGCGGCGGAAGGGCAATCGAATTAAAGGTCTACGAAAAGGAGTGGAACCATGGGTAAAGTAATCGGCATCGATCTGGGAACGACGAATTCATGCGTTGCGGTCATGGAGGCCGGCAAACCGGTCGTTATCACCAATTCCGAGGGCGCGCGCACGACGCCGTCGATAGTCGCCTTCACGTCGAAGGGCGAAAAACTCGTCGGCCAGCCGGCGAAGAACCAGATGATAACGAATCCGGAGAACACGATATATTCGATCAAGCGCTTCATGGGCAACCGCTTCGATGAGGTCTCCGAAGAGATGAGCCGCGTACCGTACAAAGTGACGAACGATAACGGCGTGCCGAAGGTGAAGACCACCGACGGTGATTATTCGCCGCCGGAGATATCGGCGCGCGTGCTCCAGAAGATGAAACAGACGGCCGAGGATTATCTCGGCGAAAAGGTCACCGATGCGGTCGTTACCGTTCCCGCATATTTCAACGACTCACAGCGCCAGGCCACCAAGGACGCCGGGCGCATCGCCGGGCTCAATGTGCTTCGCATCATCAATGAGCCGACGGCGGCATCGTTCGCGTACGGCATCGACAAGAAGAAGGACGAGGTCATCGCCGTGTACGATCTGGGCGGCGGCACGTTCGACATTTCGATACTCGAGCTCGGCGCAGGCATTTTTAAGGTAAAAAGCACCAACGGCGACACGCATCTGGGCGGCGACGATTTCGATCAGCGCATCATTCGCTGGGTGGTCGACACGTTCAAGCGCGAACAGGGGATCGACCTTTCCAACGATAAAATGGCGCTTCAGCGCGTCAAGGAAGCCGCGGAAAAGGCGAAGGTGGAACTCTCGGGATCGCTGCAGACCGACATCAATCTTCCGTTCATAACCGCCGATCAGAGCGGGCCAAAGCATCTCAATATGACGCTTACCCGCGCGAAGTTCGAGGAACTTGTCGACGATCTCATTGAAAAAACACGCATACCCTGCCAGCAGGCCATCAAGGACGCAGGCATATCCGTTGACGCCATCGACGAGGTCATTCTCGTAGGCGGATCGACACGCATACCGAAGGTACAGGCGCTCGTTAAGGAACTTTTCAATAAAGAGCCCAACAGAAGCGTGAACCCCGACGAAGCGGTGGCGATAGGCGCCGCAGTGCAGGGCGGCATTCTTGCCGGCGACGTCCATGACATGCTCCTCCTCGACGTGACGCCTCTCTCGCTCGGCATTGAAACGCTCGGCGGCGTGATGACGAAGATGATAAAGAAGAACACCACTATCCCGACGAAGTTCTCACAGGTATTCTCAACGGCCGCGGATAATCAGACGGCGGTGTCCATCCATGTACTTCAGGGCGAACGCGATGTAGCGACCGGCAACCGCACGCTCGGTCGCTTCGACCTTGTCGGCATACCGCCGTCACCGCGCGGCGTACCGCAGATAGAAGTGACGTTCGATATCGACGCGAACGGCATCGTACATGTGTCCGCGAAGGACCTTGCCACCGGTAAAGAGCAGAAGATACGCATCGAATCATCGAGCGGTCTTACCGAGGAAGAGATCAAGAAGATGGTGCGCGAGGCGGAAGAGCATTCCGCAGAGGATAAGGCCGTGCGCGAAAAATCAGAGGCGCGCAACAGCGCCGACCACTGGATATACCAGACGGAGAAATCGCTCAAGGAATACGGCGACAAGGTGAGCGCATCCGACCGCACCGATCTTGAAGCGAAGGTAAAGTCGCTCCGTGAGATACTTGACAGCGGCAGCGCCGACGATCTAAAGAAAAAGACCGAGGAACTTACCGCAGCGTGGAACAAGCTTGCCGAGGTCATGTACAAGGAAGCCGCTGCGAAAGGCGGTGCTCCCGGCGGACCGGGAGCGCAACCGGGCGGACCGAATGCCGAGGGCGGAGCGGACCAGAGCGAACCGAGATCGGACGGCGGCGATGCGAAGAAAAAAGACGATGTCGTCGATGCCGACTTCGAAGTCGTTGATGAGGATAAGAAAAAGAAATAAGCACGCATGAAAGACAAGAAGAACACGGCGGTATATGCAGGCTCCTTTCGCATGCGTATACCGCCGTTCTTTCTGTTGTACGGTACCGCCGTTTGTGATATAATGGGGCTCCGAAAAGGCGAACGAAATGGCTGATAAGCGCGACTACTATGATGTACTGGGCGTCGGACGGGACGCGAGCAAGGACGATATCAAACAGGCATATCGCAAGCTCGTCATGCAGTATCACCCCGACCGCAACAAGACCGACAAGAATGCCGAGGATAAATTCAAGGAGGCCACCGAGGCCTACGAAATACTTTCCGAAGACAAAAAACGTTCGCAGTACGATCGCTTCGGCCATGCGGGCGTGCACAGCGATTTCTACGATGCCTATTCGCGTTCCGGCGGCCAGTGGCAGTCCGACGCGTTCTCCGATTTTTTCAAGAACCGCGGCGAGGCGTTCGACGACATCGGCGATGTGTTCAGTTCGCTCTTCGGTTTCGATCTCGGCGGCGGCGCTCGTTCGTCGCGGCGAGCGCGCGGCAACGATCTTCGCTATGACATCTCGCTTACGCTCGAAGAGGCGGCAAGCGGGAAGAAGATGGAGATCGCGGTAAAAAAGAACGACAATTGCGATGCCTGCGGCGGAAGCGGTGCGGAAAAGGGCTCAAAACCCATTACCTGCATAGAATGCGGCGGACGCGGCCAGGTGCGGCGCGCTCAGGGATTCTTCAGCATTTCAACGACATGCCCGCGCTGTCATGGGACCGGACAGGTCATCAGTAATCCGTGTAAAAGCTGCCGCGGGAGCGGTGTCGCCATAAAATCGAAGACATTGTCGGTGAACATACCCGCCGGCGTGGACAATAATACGCAGGTGCGCATCGCCGGCGAGGGTGAAGCGGGCGGACGCGGCGGCACGAACGGCGATCTCTACCTTTTCATTCACACGAAAGACCACGACTATTTCCTCCGCGACGGGAACGATCTCATAACCGAAGCGCCCATTTCGATCGTACAGGCTGCGCTCGGCTGCGAGATAACCGTGCCGACGGTGGACGGCAAGCGCGTGAAGATAAAAGTACCCGAGGGAACGGTGAGCGGGAAAGTGTTCCGTGTACGTTCGCAGGGTATGCCTCATGTGAACTATTCATCGCGCGGGGATATGCTCGTGCGCGTCATCATCGAACCGCCGAAAGGCCTCAACAGCCGTCAGCGGCAGATCCTGGAAGATTTCAGGAAGACGATTTCAGAAAAAGAAGACCCCAAGCCGCGTAAGCCGTATCTCGGGGAATGATGACTGTCATTAGACAAGGAATACAAGGCCGCAGTACCGTATCGTTCCCGTTGATACGGACTATCGAGGTATAGTATCGTTGTTTTTGAAAAAACCCGCATCCAAGAGCCCTACCATTGTTACACAGGTAAGGACTACTGGATCAATGTGTGAAGTCGGGATAGGGAAAACTGAGCACTCGCTTTATTGCGCAATGACATCCACTTTCCGGCGGCCGTGCTTGTTGCTGCCGAATTTAAGTATGCCGTTCACCTTCGCGAAGAGCGTATGGTCCTTGCCCATGCCGACGTTCAAACCGGGGTGTATCTGCGTACCGCGCTGGCGAATGATGATATTGCCCGCGGTGACGACCTCACCCGCATATCGTTTTACGCCGAGACGCTGCGCGTTGCTGTCGCGTCCGTTACGTGCACTTGCACTCGTTGCCATAGGTCATTCCTCCGTTTCACTGTAGGTCATATACGCTGCGTTCTCGCCTGCGAGGTCCCGCAATGCCGCGAGAAAACCGCGTATCAACGTGTCACATTCCGTTCGAACACCGTCCGCCGGGCGGATGACGAGCGTCATGTCGCCTTTTGCTTTCCGGTATTCCACCACCGCACCCGGCGCACTCCCGCGCACGGCTTTCGCAAGCCCCTGCGTGAGCGTCGACGCTGCGATACACACTTCATAACCGACCGCTCCCTTCGGGGCGGCATGTCCGCTCACGGTGAGCCGCACATCGCCCGCTCGTCTCGTAACGGAGCACTCGATCACGGCGTCAGGCCGAGATATCCTCGATCAGAAGCCGTGAATATTTCTGCCGATGCCCGCGCAGTCTTCGGAAATCCTTTCGTTTGATGAACCGGAAGACGAGGACTTTATCGCCCTTGCGCTCACCGGCCACGGTAGCCGTTACCTTCGCATTGGCCACATACGGCGCCCCGATGGACACCGAATTATCGTCCTTTTTGACGAAAAGCGTCTTTATCTCGGGTGCCGCTGCGTTCTCCCCGAGGTAATCGATGAGTATTTTGGCGCCTTTGGTCACCTTATACTGCTTGCCTTTGACTTCAATTATGGCATACATTGCCGTTCTCCTCATTGCGCTCGCACGGGCTTCTGCCCGCGAAAGAGAAAGGATTATATGCAAAAGGCCGATTTTTGTCAATCTCGCGATCCGTCCTGAAGTCTCGCATAAGGATTAAGAGAAACCACGGAGATCACGGAGAAAATGCTGAGAGAGTAGCGCGAAAAAGTTGAATATTTTCACACGAAAGGTAAAGCCTGCTGCCTATACTCCTATATATCATTTCATTGATTTATCTTCCATGCCTCTGTGCCCTCCGTTGTTTCTTTTCTTACGTCATAGTTCAGGTCCGTTTTCAAATGTTCGGAATGTAGCATTATTATACGAATGGGCGCCACGGGTGGCATGCCGCAAAGGTGAACAGTAAAAAATTCATCGTAACCGTTTGCTTTTTATCGCTGGTTATGTTAATTATATAAGGTAGTCCCCATCACACGGAGCGTTCCAGAATGGCATTTGTCCACCTGCATGTCCATTCGCAATATTCCGTTCTCGATGGCGCAGCCCGCATCGACGATCTTATCGCAAAAGCAAAATCCTACTCCATGCCGGCACTGGCCCTCACCGATCACGGGAATATGTTCGGGGCCATGGAATTCTTCATAAAGGCCAAAAAAGCGGGCATCAAGCCGATAATCGGCTGCGAAACGTATGTGGCGCCCCGTTCACGAACCGACCGAGAAGTGAACGAGAACGAATCGAAAACCGCCATGCACCTCGTGCTTCTCGCCAAGGACAACGAGGGCATATCCAATCTCAGAAAGCTCGTCAGCCGCGCGTACATCGAAGGATTTTACTATAAACCGCGGATCGATCACGAACTCCTGGAAAAACATCATAAAGGGCTGATATGTCTTTCCGCCTGTATGGGCGGTGAGATACCGCAGCGCATACTCCTCGGCGATAAACCGGGAGCGCTTAAGATCGCCCAATGGTATAAGGACCTCTTCGGGGAAGATTTTTTCATCGAAATGCAGGACCAGGGCATACCGGAAGAGAAGCCTCTCAACCGCGAGCTCTTCGAGATAGCCAGGGACCTCTCAATAGAAATGGTCGTGACCAACGACGTGCACTATGTGGAACGCGACGACGCGAAAGCGCATGCGGCGCTCCTCGCCATACAGACGCATTCAACGCTCGCCAGCCCCAAGATGAAATTCGACACCGAGGAGTTCTACCTCAAGAGCGAAGAGGAAATGCGCGTCATGTTCCCGCGCATGAACAAGGCGTTCAAGAACACGGTGGACATCGCCGAACGCTGTGCGGTAGAGATGAAAAGCCCGGACTACTACATGCCGGAATACGACATACCGGACGGTCTTGAAAAGGGCGCGTATCTGTTAAAACTCTGCCAGGAAGGTCTTGTCAAGCGCTATGGCAACTCGCCGGTCCCAGAGGAAGCGTATGATCGCCTCGCCTTTGAGATGAAGACGATAACCGAAATGGGTTTTGAGGGATATTTCCTCATCGTCTCCGACTTCATAAGCTATGCGCGCAGTCAAGGCATCATGGTCGGCCCGGGCCGCGGTTCGGCTGCGGGAAGCATTGTCGCCTATGCGCTCGGCATTACCGAGATCAATCCGCTCCCGCACAAGCTCCTCTTCGAACGCTTCTTGAACCCCGCGCGCAAAAGCATGCCCGATATCGACGTCGACTTCCCCGATGACCGCCGCGAGGAAGTGATAACCTATGTACGCGAAAAATACGGCGCTGATAATGTCGCGCAGATAATAACGTTCAACACGCTGAACGGCCGCTCCATCGTGCGCGATGTGTGCCGCGTTATGGATATACCGCTCGTCGAGGCGGACAGGCTCGCGAAACTGATACCGGGGAAATTCAGCGAGGAAGAAGAACAGGAGAAGCTCCCGAAGATAATGGCCGCGTATAAATCGGTGGATGAATTCCGCCAGGCTGTCGATTCGAACATCGCCTATAAAAGGATGTACGATATCGCGATCAAGCTCGAAGGGCTGATACGCTCCGTCGGCCTTCATGCGGCGGGTGTCGTCATTTCAAGCGTGCCGCTCATCGATGTGGTGCCGCTCTACCGCGACAATCGCGACAAGGAGAACGTATCGCTCGCCTGCCAGTATGAGATGAATTACATCGAGGATGCCGGCCTCATCAAGATGGACTTCCTCGGCATCAAGAACCTGCGCCTCATCAAGGAAGCGGTAGCCGATATCGAAAAGCGCCACGGGGTCACCATCGACATCAACAATCCGCCGATGGAGGACGATCTCGTCTACGATGTGTTCCGCCGCGGGGATACGCAGGGTATATTCCAATTCGAAAGCGACGGCATGCGCCGACTGCTCATAAGTTTGAAGCCCACACGCTTCGGCGATCTTGTTGCTGCAGTAGCGCTCTATCGCCCGGGTCCGCTCAAGGCCGGGATGGATAAAACGTACGCGAACCGCAAGAACGGCAAGGAACGCGTATCCTATCCGCACAACGATCTTAAGGATGTGCTCGGCGAAACGTTCGGCGTCATCATCTATCAGGAACAGATCATGCAGACATCGCGCATACTCGGCGGTTTTACGCCGGCGGAAGCGGACGATCTGCGCAAAGCCATGGGCAAGAAGAAAAAAGACATCATGGCGAAGATGAAGGACAAGTTCATCGAGGGCGGCATCAAACAGAAGTACGATAAAAACTTCCTTGAAGAGATCTATGAGACGATGGCGGGGTTCGCCGAGTACGGGTTCAATAAATCGCATTCGGTGTGTTATGCCTTCGTCGCCTATCAGGAAGCGTACATCAAGGCGCATTATCCGCTGGAATTCTACACTGCGCTCCTCAATACGGTCAGCGGCGACACTGAAAAGCTCAACCTCTATACGAGCGAACTTCGCGTCAAGAACATCGGCGTCATACCGCCGTCGGTCAATGAAAGTACCGCAGTGTTCTCACAGAAGGACGGAAAGCTCGTCTATGCGTTCGCCGCCATCAAGGGCATCGGCATT
>JBBTBY010000017.1 GCA_038043445.1 Spirochaetota bacterium | reverse complement strand
ATCGGCGCCTGCGAGAACGGCCGTCCCCGCAGAGGTGCGATCGGTCACGAATACTGCCATGGCCGCAGCGGCAACGGCTACGAACGAGAAGGCGAGATCAGCAGCCGCGGTGCCGTACGATGTTCTTATAAAGCATTGGCCGAATTTTCGCGGGCCGTACGGGCAGGGAAATGCGTACGGTGCGACGCCGGTGACAAGCTGGGATGGTAAGGCAGGCAGGAACATACGCTGGAAGACCCCGGTGGCGCTCGAAGGGAAAAGCTCGCCGATAGTCTGGGGCTCGAAGGTGTTCGTGACCGGCTCCGACGGCACAAAGCGCGCGCTCTACTGCTATAATGCCGACACCGGCACACAGCTCTGGCAGCAGAGCGATACGTTCGGGGCAGAAGTGGAGGCATCCGATGATACCGGTTATGCGGCATCCACACCGGCCGTCGACGGAGAACGAGTGTATGCGATCTACGCTTCCGGTGAACTTATCGCCGTCGATATGGGCGGGAAGAAAATATGGTCGCGCTCATTCGGCGTACCGGAGAACAATTACGGCTATTCATCGTCGCTCATCGTCCATCGGTATCTCTTCGTTCAGATAGACAGCGAAGCGGGCGGCGTGCTCTATGCGCTCGATACCGCGTCGGGCAAGACCGTGTGGTCGAAGCAGCGGAAATTCGGTGCATCGTGGTCGTCTCCCATCATCGTCGTTTCCGGCGGGCGGGAAGCGGTCGTGCTCACGGCGAATCCTGCGGTGGTCGCATACTCCGTCGCCGACGGATCGATAGTGTTCTCGCATGCATGTCTTTCGGGCGAAGTGGCGCCGTCAGCCGGGTTTTCGCGCGGCATCATCGTTGCCGGTGCCGAGTTCTCAGCGCTTACCGCCATGAGCTTTCCCGGCGGCGTGAAGAAATGGGCGAGCGAGGACGATCTGCCCAATGCGTCAAGCGCACTCGCGAGCGGTCAATTCGTCGTGACGCTCAACGCATCCGGCGCGGCGAACTGCTACGATATCGCGACCGGAAAAAAACTCTGGCATCAGGAATTCGATGCGGAATTCTATGCATCCCCTGTTTCGGCGGGCGGCAATGTCTATTGCACGGCCAACGACGGCACGGCGAAGACGGTGAAGCTTGGCGCGGAATTCGCGGAGGCGGGCAGCGGATCGCTCGGGGAAAGATCGTCATCGACCCCGGCGATAGTCGGCACGCGTATCTTCGCCCGCGGTGATAAACATCTGTTCTGCATTGGTCAATAGCTTCTATTTTTCCAATAGCAGGAATTCCGTACGCCTGTTCTTTCCGCGGCCTTCAGCGGTGCTGTTCTCCGCTATAGGCTTTTTCATCCCGTAACCGACGGCGCGTAACCGCTCCGGGCTTATGCCGTTCTTGACGAGATAATCCATGACGGCCTTCGCTCGTTTCTCGGATAATGTCTGATTATAGGCGGCATCACCCACGGAGTCGGTATGCCCCTGTATCTCAAGCTGTATCTTCGGATTACGTTTGAGCTGAGCGGCGATGTTATCGAGTGTCTCTATCGACTGTTTGAGCAGGTACGATCGATTGAACTCAAAATAGATGTTCGGCACGACGACGGTTTCGCCTTTCTTCACATCGTCGAGAACTATCGCTTTTTCATTCGTTCTCACCGGCACAATGATGTTCGATTGGCGTATGAGGTTCGTGTTCGATGCGGTATTTGTATTCGAGATGAAATCGCTCGATCCGTCATTGCCGAATGTGATCGCCCGGTCGTAGTAGGTGCCCACCGCGTAGAGATAATTCCCCGCAGGAAGGAAGATCGCACCTTTGGATGCGGATGGCTGCGACGCGCCGCCGGGGAATGGCGGATCGAATTCCCAGAGCGGTTTTTCCGTACCGAACGTGTACGCCTTCAGTGCGGTGAAGGTCATATCCCTGCCGCCGACCTGTTTCGCGAAATTGTGAGCGATATACATCTGATCGCGCACGGTGACCGATTGCGGCGATGACTTTTCCCCGCTCTCGAGCGAAAAGCGTATCGCACCGTTCTCCGGAGAGAGCACCGCCGTCCGCTGATTGCCGAACGTGAGAATGATGTCGCTTTCCGTGAAGCTTGGACAGGATGTTATCGGTTCATCATATTCCTTCTGCCATCTGATCGCGCCGTCGGAAAGCGAAAGACAATAGAGCTTCTTGCCCGAGGGCATGTAGACATTCCCCTGATACACCACCGGAGAGAATATCTGGAGCGGATTGTCGATCTGCCGCTGCCAGAGCGCTTTGCCGGTGCGCTGATCGAGGCAGGACACGAAGAACGTGTTCTTCTTGAAATCCCGCGATTGGGCGAAGATCTTATCGTCGTAAAAATTCGGAAAACCGCTGAAGCTTTCTATCGCGCTGTTCGCCCAGACGACATGGCCGTTCCTCACTGAACGCGCGATGAAATTCTTCCGTGTTCCATAGAATATATTATCGCCGGAAATGATCGGGTCGGCATAGATGCTGTCGATGACAAGCGTTCTCTTATCGCCTTCCTGATGTCCCGCTCGCGCCCATATCACGGCGCCTTTGTTCTTGTCGAGGCAGTATATCGCGGTCGCGTCCGACAGGAACAGGAAGTTGTCCTTGATGATCGGGTATTTCACCTTCCCTGCCACCGTTGCGGCCGATCCGAACCGGCTCGAATACGCCTTCATGTCGAATGTCCAAAGCGCCCTGCCGGTCTCTTCGTCGAGGCAGTAGATCATCTTATCCAGATCTGAAAAGAGCACCATGCCGTCGGAGACGATCGGGTTGAAAATATAGTTCGATGCCATGAACAGCCATTTGAGGCTGTTGTTCTTGACGATGATCTCGTCGTTGTTCCCGGTGAAATAGAGGTTTCCCTTATACGTCGGCCAGTCGGATGCAGCAAGGGAGAAGGACAGAATGATGGAAATGATCGACATATGGAAATGCTTTGGCATTCAGCTACTGTATCTTTCTGCCATGCAATGTCAAGAGGAGATCGTGTACAGTGTGTGACTTTCTATTGTGGTAACGCAGCGAAATAATTACATGAGGCCGGAATCAGCAGCCAGACACGAATTACACTAATTTCCACGAATTATTCGTGGTTATTCGTGCAATTCGTGTCTATCCCTCTTAATTTGGCGTCAATCGATCAGAGCATTTCACCTACAAAAAAAATTCACTCACTCGTGTACAACGTGCTGACATGTGCTTGGCCGTGCAAGCACACGCGCTTGACGATGATACCGGCGTGGGGTATACTGTCATCGTGTGCAACGCCCGCGCGCGATCCGCTCGCGGGAGGGAGACCGCTTATGCTCACCGAGAGTTCGAGAACTGAAGAGATACGATCGAATATCATCGATGCTCTCAATGACGATACGCTGTTCGAAGAGAACCTGATACAGAACATCAATCGTTTTCCGGTGAGCTCTCCCGAGGAACTGTATTCCCATCTTTTCTATATACTGTGCGACATTTCGGTTGATCCGCCGCAGGCCAAGCGTTATTATGATGAGATATGCCGCCATCGTGAATCCATGGAGAAGACGCTCGGGCGAAAGATGCGTTTTCGTGTGGCGCTGCTCGATTATTTCATGGCGAGCGAGCATCTTCTCAAGAACCCGAAGATCGTCGAGATAAAGATATACGAGCTTAAGACGAAGCTTGCGCTCATCGATCCGCTCACGGAGCTCTACAATCGCCGCTATCTCGATGAGGTGCTTGAGCGTGAGATAAACCGCTCCTCGCGTCACGGCCTGTCGTTCTGTCTCCTCTTCCTTGACGTCGATAATTTCAAGATCATCAACGATACACACGGACATCACATCGGCGATGAAGTGCTCAGGGATATCGGCGGGCTCATCAGGCGTTCCATACGTATCGAGGATATCGCTGGGCGATATGGCGGCGAAGAGTTCATCATTGTCATGCCCGAGACCGATATCGAGGGCGCCCGCGTGTTCGGCAATCGCCTCCTCGACGCGGTGCGTACGTACGCATTCCCGCGAGAGCTCCGCGTGACATTGTCCGGCGGCATATCGGCCTTCCCTGCGCATGCATCGACGGTCAAGGAGCTGCTCGAAAAATCGGATAAGGCGCTCTACTATTCGAAGTATTCCGGCAAGGACAGGCTTAATGTCTTCTCGGTCGAGCGGCGGTATCATTTCCGCTACGATGCGAAGCTCGATATTGTCTATACGTTCGAGGGCGCCGTGGTCAAGATGGCGCATACGGTGAACATATCGGTGAGCGGACTGTCGTTCGAGGCGGAGCGCCAGTTCGCGCTGAACGACATCGTCGAGATAACGCTCTTGTCCCCGGGGCAGAGCGGTCCGCTGCTCCTGCGCGGTCGCGTCATCTGGGTGAAAGAGATAAAATTCGAGAAATGCTACCGTATGGGCCTGGTGTTCCAAGACCTCGGGGAGAGCGGACTGGCGAGCGTGAAGTCCGTGCTGAAGTGCATGTATGGTAAGCATTCCCCGCGGATCAATGGGTAATGACGGCATGCCCGCGCGCATAGCGCTCGTCGGCTATCGAGGCAGCGGGAAAACAAGCATCGGCGTTGCACTTGCGCATGCGCTCGGGTGGCGCTTCATCGATACGGATGCCGTCGTCAGCGAACAAGAGGGCGGGGATATAGCACGGATATTCAGGGAGCGCGGCGAAGCATATTTCCGTACGAAGGAATCCGAAGCGCTTATCGCGTCGCTTACAGGAACGAACGTTGTCATCGCGACCGGCGGCGGTATCGTCGAGTCGCCCGATAATCGCGCGCTTCTGCATGGAAAAGCGTTCACCGTATATCTTTCGGCATCCGTTGAAACGCTGCTTTCGCGTATCGACGGGACGGACCGGCCGCCGCTCACCGGTCTTCCGATGAAGGATGAGGTACGCACGGTAGTTGAACGCCGGATGCCATACTACAGGGAAGCCGCACATGCCGTTGTCGACACCGGGCAGGGGACGATCGATGATGCCGTTTCGGCCATTCAGCGGATAGTGGAAGGGCGATAAGTTCGATCGATCCCTCACGATTTACATTTTTCACTTCCTGCGATACAATGTTCGAACCGAGAAGATACATGGCGTTGCCGCGTGGCATATGCCGGAACAGTGCGAAACGATAAGGAATTTCCATGAAAATGAACACGGGGGATGAAGGCAAGCTCAGGATCGGCGTTATCGGCGTCGGTCATATGGGCACCTATCACGTGAACGTGATACGGCAGATATCGTCCGTCGAGCTCGCCGGTGTGTACGATGCGAATACGGCGCATGCTGCTGCGACCGCTGCGCGTTATGAGACGAATTCATATCCCTCGGTCGATGAGCTTTTTTCTAATGCGGATGCCGTCATTGTTGCGGTGCCGACCGAATATCATCATCAGGTGTCGTTGGCAGCGCTTTCGCGCGGCCTGCATGTTCTGGTAGAAAAGCCGATGACACGTACCGTGGAAGAGGCGCGTGAGTTGGTCGCCGAAGCGGCAAAGCGCTCGCTCATCCTGCAGGTGGGGCATGTGGAGCGTTTTAACGGCGCGGTGCAGGAGCTTCGGCGCATCATAACCAAGCCAAGGCTCATTGAAGCGCATCGGCTGGGCCCCAACACCGGCCGAATCCGCGATGTCGGCGTCGTTCTCGACCTCATGATCCACGATATCGATATCGTGCTCAATCTCGTCGATCGTTCGCCCAAGCGTGTGAGCGCGTCCGGGGTGAAGGTGCTCGGTGCACATGAGGATGTCGCGAGCGTCGTCATCGATTTCGACGGCTGTATAGCATCCATAACCGCGAGCAGGATAACGCAGGAGAAGCTTCGGACATTGTCCATATCGGAGGATAATGCCTATTTCCTTCTGAACTACACCACGCAGGAGATGGAGATACACCGGCAGGCATCGAGCGAAAGCAAGGTGAGCGTCCGCGAGGGCATCCATTACCGGCAGGAATCGACCATTGAGCGCGTGTTCATCCATCGCGATAATCAGCTCAAGCTCGAGATAGAACATTTCATCGCCTGTATTCGGGGGGAATGTAAGCCCTTGGTGAACGTTGAGAACGACGTGCGTACGCTCGAGATAACGCGCGATATCCTCGCCCAGATGGGCACGGGAGCTTAGGATGGAAAAGAATCCTGTACAGCCGGACAATAAGGCGGCGCTCGATCAGAACGCGAAGAATTTCGCCCGCGAGGCGGAACGCTATTCCAAGGCATTGGAGCTTGCCCGCGGTGACCAGGCCAAGGCGCGGCTTCTCATGAACCCGGAATCGAAGGATGTGCTCAACGTCCGGCTCAATTTCAACGAGATAAATCTGCATATCGTCGGCTGTGTGACGATATTCTACGATATCCCGAACAAGATGCTCATGCACATTGCGAGCGCGGTGAGCGAGGATAAGTCCCTTCTGTCGCTGTCCCCGCATACGGGCTGGCGCGATTACAAGCACGGGATAGAGCAGCTCGTTATTTCGGGAAGGACGAGTTATGAGCTCCTCAATAAGTGCACCAAGGTGTTCACTGAACACGTCACCAATGTTTCGCATGATGAGTTCGCAAAATATGTCGATACGCGTTCCGACAAGAAGCTGAAGACGATCATGGAGTCAATACTCCTTGCCGCGTACGGGAGCAAGAATTTCGACGTGGACGCCGCATCGGAGAGCGTCAATCTCGTCGATTACAAGCTTTCCGAAACGGAATCGAGCGGCAAGAAGGCGCCTCAGCCGGAAGTTGTACCCGCAGCGCCGGAACCGCCGCCGGTGACCGGGGCCGTTATATCGGTCAAGCCTATCTTAAGCCCGGTGAAGGGCGTCATCATCTATCAGATATCCGAGGGGGATGTCATTTTTGTGCATGTTTCCGACAACTCACCCCGCGGGCTCGATTATCTCGGGAAGATGATAGGGAAGTACAAGGCAGATAACCCGAAGATCCCCGCTATCGTCAAGAAGGTGGAGAAGCATTTGCCGCGCGTGGTCATTTATGTGTCATTGGAAGAGAATCTCTTCGGAAAGATCGAAGAGGTCGATCCGCTGAAGATATTGACCGCCACCGCGGACCTCGCCGAAACACCGCGCGAAGTGAAGCCCTCCGATCCGGGAAAACCGAGCGGAAAGTCGAACGTCTGGAAATATGTCGGGTATGCGGGTATTGCGGTCGCAGCGATCGCAGTGGTGTCCATCGTGATGGCACTGGTCATGTCCTGAGAGCGGAGCATCGTATGGCGCGTGAAATCATCGATCTGCATACACATTCCATTATCAGTGACGGCGCGCTTATTATGGCCGAGTTAGTGCGCCATGCGGTCGTTTCGGGATATGGCGTCATCGGCGTCACCGATCATGTCGATTCCGCATTGCTCGAAGGGACGGCGGCGACCATCATGGATTTTGCGAGAAAGAGCCAGAAGTATTTTCCCGACATCGTCATCATCCCCGGTGCGGAATTGACGCATGTGCCCCCCGATGAGATCGCCTCACTCGTCCGCGAGGCGCGTGCGATGAAGCTCCCGCTCGTTGTCGTGCACGGGGAAACGCGTGCCGAACCGGTGGCGGAAGGGACCAATCGCGCCGCCATAGAAGCAGGGGTCGATATACTTGCGCACCCGGGGCTTATCAGCGAGGATGATGTACGCCGCGCCGCGGAAAAGGGCGTGCATCTTGAGCTTACGTATAAAAAAGGCCATTCGATAACGAACGGTCATGTCGCCGCATGTGCGCGAAAATACGGCGCAAAGCTTGTCATCGACAGCGACTGCCACCGCCCCGGCGAATTCCTCACCGAGCGGGCACGCATGGATGTCGGCCTCGGCGCGGGACTTTCGGACGAAGAATTCATGCGGGCGGTCGATAATAGTGAACGATTGGCAAAGCGTCTGCTGCAATAGTGTTGAGCGATTAATGATACATGAAGAAAAGAATCTCACGCCAAGGCGCCAAGACGCAACGTTGAAGGGAAAGGTCGTCAGTGGCGGCGATCCGATATCCCTTTGCGCCTTCGCGTCTTCGCGTAAGCATTTCCTGAATGATGTATTGTTGCGATAGTAGAGAGAGGAGCACCCAATGGAAAGCTACATACAGAAGTTGTTCGCCGCGCGTATCGGCGGCGAGAAGTTCGGCAAGGACACGACGATATACAAGTTCGAGAAGATAAAGCGCGCCAAGCGCGAGGCGGCCAAGGCGCATCCGAACATCCCGCTCATCGATCTCGGCGTGGGCGAGCCCGACGAGGGCGCATTCGACGGCACCGTGAAGAGTCTTGCCGAAGAAGCGGGAAAGAAGGAGAACCGATATTATTCTGATAACGGGATAACCGAATTCAAGGAAGCGGCCGCACGGTACATGAAGCGTGTGTACGGGGTCGACATCGATCCGACGCGGGAGGTCAATCACTCCATCGGGAGCAAGCCCGCGCTCGCCATGCTGCCGCTCACGCTCATCAACCCCGGTGATGTGGCGATACTCACCGTGCCCGGCTATCCGGTGCTCGGCACGCATACGAAATATCTCGGCGGCGAGGTCTATAATCTTCCGCTTCTGAAGGAGAACGACTTTCTGCCGGACCTGGACAGTATCCCCTCCGATATCGCGAAGCGCGCGAAGATACTGCTCATCAATTATCCGAACAATCCTACGGGCAAGAACGCTACCGTCGATTTTTACAAGAAGGCGATAGCGTTCGCCCAGAAGAACGACATCGTCATCGTGCAGGATGCGGCGTATGCGGCGATAACGTTCTCGGGCAAGCCGCTCTCATTCCTCTCCGTACCCGGTGCGAAGGACGTGGGTGTGGAGATACATTCGCTTTCCAAGGCGTTCAATATGACCGGCTGGCGGCTCGCGTTCGTCTGCGGCAATCCGCTGCTTGTCAACGCATTCGCTACCGTGAAGGACAATATCGATTCCGGGCAGTTCATCGCGATACAGAAGGCGGGCATTTATGCGCTCGACCATGTCGAGATGACCGAGGCGATAGTGGCGAAGTACAAGCGCCGCATGGAAAAGCTTGTTGCGCTCCTTTCAAAGATCGGCTTTCAGGCGTCGATGCCCGACGGGACGTTCTATCTCTATGTCGAGGCGCCCAAGCGCACTGCGTCAGGGCTTACATTCGCCACGGCGGAAGATTTCTCGCAATACCTCATCCGCGAAAAGCTCATATCGTCGGTGCCCTGGGACGATGTCGGCCGTTTCGTACGGTTCACCGTGACCTTCGATGCGGAGGGTGAGAAGGACGAAGCGAGGATCCTCGCTGAGATAGAGCGAAGGCTGTCGGACGAGAAATTCGTTTTCTAGGTCCGCTCATTAAAGTCGCCGCGCCAATCGCGCACTGCATTCACCATGGCGAGATATCCTGCCGCGGGCACGTATTCCGGAATTGAATTCCCGCTGCCGATCGCCATGCCGCCATTCCCTTTGGCCAGTGTGAGCGTGTTACGGACATACGCCTGTATCTCCGGCTCGCTTTTCAGCACGAGTACATTGAGATCGACACCGCCGAAATTCCCGATGCGTTTCCCGTAATTGTTCACCCAAGTTGAGAACGGCGCGATCTCATCTTCGTTGGAATGTTTCGCGTCTATGCCGGCTTCACGTATGATGTCGTCGAACACCCCGAGGAGATTCCCGCAGGAATGGAGGAGGAACGGCTTCCCGTGCGAGTGGACGAGATCGACGATGCGCCGGTACTGCGGGATGATGTGTTCACGTATGTCATCGGGCGAAAGGAGCGTCGCTTTCTTGAAGCCGAGATCGTCGCCGAAACGAGCCACGCATATCGAGTCGCCGTAGCGGTCAAGGACGCGCGACCATATCGTATACATCACATCGCCGATCTTTCGGAAGAGATCGGCATAGAGCGCGGGGTCGTCGGCCTTGATCATGCAGAGTTCCGTGAAGCGCACGCATTCCTGTGCGATCTCGAACACGCCGTTGCCGACCCCTCCGATAAGTTTCATCCCTGCGGGCATGACGTCCGTAAGCGCGTCGAAGAGCGGTGTGTATCGTTCGAAATACCGCTCGATGAGCCCGTCGAAGGGATACCGCTCGAAATCGGCGCGGTTCTGTATCGGACCGGGCTCCTTGCCGGTGATCGATCTGCCTCCGTTGATGAGCCCGCCGATACCGCATTCGTACGATACCGTATCGTATCCCATGCTGCGCCAGAACCCGGTGTAGCGGCGAAAGAATTCACGCTTATCCGCGGCGTTCCCGGCCGCCAACAGGCCGAACTTCTCGCCGAGCACGGCTTCCATTGAGCCGATGTTCACGATATGTTCGTAGAGCGGAAGCCGCTTCGGTTCGCGGTTGTACGCCGCATCGACGACATGCTGATAATCCGGTTCGAATGGTTTCATGGGAGCACCTCGCGTCATGATGGGTATACTATACGGACGAGGGCGCCCAAAGGACAGGGGATCTGACCCGGAAAATTTGTTTTTTATTGCACGATAACTCGGACTTTCTACGCCGTCTTTTCGCCGGCTTCAGCATCGCAGGACATGAACGCATCGACCTTCGATCTGATGATGTCCACGAAGCCGTCCATGCTGAGCACATCGCATTCGGTGCCGACGATGAACGGGTGTCCCGTCGGCGTCATGCGGGCGATTATCTCCTGCGTAAGTGCTACGACCTTTTCAACGCTCGCTTCAGCGTCCGAGTAGAATTTCTTCGACGGAAGATTGCCGAATATCACGGTGCTTTTCGGTACGAACGGCTCCATTTCCCAGAGTTTGACGGGGCTGCCGAAGCTCATGATCGCGGGGTCGAGGACGGCGAATTTCTTCACCATGGCGGGGACGAGCTCGCCGCAGTCGTGGAATATGAGGTCGCAGCCGCCCTTCCTGAGCGCTTCGCGTACCTCGAGATTGGGTTCTATCACATAGCGGTCGAATGCATCGCGCGCCCCGCTGAGCTGATTGGGCGAGAAATAGACGAGGTTCGCCGCCGGTTCGCAGAGGAATATCGCTTTCGCACCGGCAGCGACCTGGAGCTTTACCGATGCGAGCACCGCCGCTTTCGCGAGGGCGAGCGCGGCATCGAGGAGCTTTACTTCATCGCTGTCTTTGCCTGTCATGCCGCTCCCGGCAAGATAGATGGGTATGATGGGGTCGGCGAGGAGCTTCGTCGTGAGCGAGAACGGTCCAATGCACATGCCGACGGGCACAAGCTTGGTGTTCATGGAGATGTATCTGAGCGCGCCGAGGTTCGCCGCGAAACGCGGGTGCGAGAGGAGCACATCGTCGGTGATCTTCATGGGCGACGGCAGTTCGGTAAAATGATATGTCGGTATATCCTTTTCAGCGATGCCCCGATGCGAGAGTATCGATTCTTTTTCTATCGTGAGGTCCATGACGGGGATGGCGAGCGGTGTATTGAATCGTTCTGCGGTCTCTTCCATGACGCGTCCGAGCGCCTCGCCGTTCACGACTATGGACGCCGGGTGTTTTTTTTCATGCAGCACGAGATGGGTGCCCACCGGCATGCGCAATCCGCTTTCGGCCATATCGATGTAGAATTGTCTGTCCATTGTCGTTCTCCTTGCAGTGCAATGTTGTGGCTCAATAGTACGAAGGGCGGGGGCGATGCCATAGCAGAAAAGCATTATATTCCGGTAGGATTCGGTTGTACGAGAGATGGTACTTTTAGATGATATTGTATGACGGAACTGCTTTGTCCGTTTTTTATACTCTCCTCCATTTTCTCTGTGACCTCAGTGGTTTTCTTTATCCTCATGTGAGGGATTCGGCGTAAAATATCATTGACGAAGGCGTGTTCATCTGATATAGTGAACACAGTATGAAGTGAGGATGATCGATTGCCACAAACGAACGGTGATCAGAACGGAAAGACGGTGCCTGCACAAAGCGCTCCGACCGGTAAAAAGATACTCTGCGTATCCCGCGTCGGCTGCATCGGCGATTTCTGCGCGAAGCTCATCTCAGAAGGACACAGCGTAAAATATTTCATCGAAGCGAAGTCGGAAAAGGATGTATCCGACGGTTTCGTGGAAAAGGTCGACGATTGGAAGCTTACGGTGCCGTGGGCCGATCTTGTCATCTTCGATGATTCCGATTTCGGGAGCGACGCCGAGCGGCTGCGCAAGGACGGGAAGCCCGTTGTCGGCGGTACCGCGTACGCGGATAAACTGGAAGACGACCGCGATTTCGGACAGCAGGAGATGAAGGCGGCCGGGCTCACGGTGCTCCCGTTCTGCAATTTCACCGATTTTGAAGAGGCCATCAAGTACGTGCGCGAGAACCCTGATCGCTATGTCGTCAAGCCCTCGGGAAAGGCGCAGAGCGATAAAGTGCTTTCGTACGTCGGGCAGGAGGATGACGGGCACGATGTGGTCGCCATCCTCGAACGCTATAAAAAAAGCTGGGCGAAGCAGATCAAGACGTTCCAGCTCCAGAAATTCGCGAGCGGCGTTGAGGTGGCCATCGGCGCGTTCTTCAACGGCAAGGAATTCGTTTTTCCCGCCTGCATCAATTTCGAGCATAAGAAGATGTTCAACGATAATATCGGGCCGGCGACCGGCGAAATGGGCACATCGATGTTCTGGTCATCGGAGAACATGCTCATCCAGGAAACGATAGAGAAAATGGCGCCGCGTCTCGCCGAGTCAGGGTTCGTCGGCTATTTCGATATCAACTGCATTGCAACACCCAGGACCATTTTTCCGCTCGAATGCACGCCGCGTTTCGGGTATCCGACATTGAGCATTCAGATGGAAGGAGTGCTCTCCAATTGGGGTGAATTCTTCTTCGCGTTGGCATCGGGGCAGAAGCCGAATCTGCGGACAAAAAAGGGTTTTCAGGTCGGCGTTGTCGTCGCCGTGCCGCCGTTCCCCTTCGACGATGCGAGCGCGTTCCGCCGCTATTCCCAGGGCGCCGTCGTCATCTTCAAGAAGACGATGACCGAAGGTGTCTATCACGGCGATATAAAGCTTGTTGAAGGCGACTGGGTGCTCACCGGCCAGTCCGGATATGTCCTTGTCTGTACCGGCTCGGGCGCCACCATGGAAGATGCGTCGAAAGAGGCATACGGCCGAGTGAGGAATATCATCATCCCGAACATGTTCTATCGCACCGATATCGGCGACCGCTGGCGGCGCGACGGCGATCTCCTGCGCACCTGGGGGTATATCTGATGGACCTTTCGAAAGTGCGGCGCTATTCCATACAGAAGCGGCCGAGCAAAGTGCATTCGGAGGAAGCGGCGCATCTCCCCGACCCCGCAAAGCCGTTAAGCGCATTTTTCGACACGCTCCCCGATACGCTTAAGGCGAAAGACATGAAGGCGCTCATCCATGCGTTGCGCACGGCGAAAAAGAACGGGAAGGGGATCATACTCGGCATGGGCGCGCATGTGATAAAATGCGGCCTCAATCCCATCGTCATCGATCTCATGGAGCGCGGTTTCATATCGCATATGGTCGTCAACGGCGCCTGCGCAGTACACGATTTCGAGCTTGCCTATGCCGGTGCAACGTCGGAGGATGTGGGGGCAGCGCTTGAGGACGGCACGTTCGGCATGGCGGAAGAGACCGGGAAAATGGTGAACGGTGCGCTTGTGAACGCACAGGACGGTTTCGGCAGTGCCATCGGAAAAATGCTTGCCGACGGAGAATTTCCCCATCGCGATAGATCGCTATTCTATAATGCATACAAAAGAAAGATCGGCGTGAGCGTTGCGGTCGCCATCGGCACCGACATCGTGCATCAGCATCCGGAGGCGCGCGGCGAGGATATCGGGCGTGCATCGTATGCCGATTTTCTCAAACTCGCTGACGCGATACCGTCACTTCATGGCGGCGGCGTATTCCTCACCTTCGGTTCGGCTGTCATCATCCCGGAAGTGTTCCTGAAGGCGCTCACCATCGCCCGCAATGTCAAGGGGCCGGTGACCGATTTCACCACCGCGGTATTCGATATGAACGTGCACTATCGCCCGTCGATGAACATCGTATCACGGCCTACGGCGAAAAGCGGGGCGGGATATTATTTCGTCGGGCATCATGAGATAATGTTGCCGTTGTTGTATGCGGGGCTTGTGGGGTAGGGAGCGAATACATGATCGTTCGAGTCATGGTGCTGCTTGCATTATGGTCGGCATCGGTTTTTTCTGCGATAGAGGTGCCTGCCCTCAAGGCACATGTGAACGATGAGGCGGGGATATTATCGGCGGCGGACAGACGCCTCCTTGAGAGCTCGCTCACCGGTGCGGAACGAGACAGCACACATCAGATCGTCGTGCTTACGGTGAGATCCCTTAACGGTGTAACGATAGAAGATTACGCCGAAACGGTTTTTAATCGCTGGAAACTCGGGCAGGCGGGTAAGGATAATGGCGTGCTTCTCGTCGTTGCGAAGGAAGACCGCAAGGTGCGCATAGAGGTGGGGTATGGTCTCGAGGGGCTGCTCACCGATGCGGAGTCGTCCCGCATCATTCGCGATGCGATAATTCCGTCATTCAAGAAGATTCGTTATGATGAAGGGGTCATCGTCGGTGTCGATGAGATATATACCGTGCTCGGTTTGACGAATACCGTTCGTGCCAGGATACAGCCGGTACTTCGCCATATCCTCGATAATGCAGGCATGCTCGATGCGGATGACAGGTCGGCGATGGAATCTGCATTAGCAGGGCTCCGCTATCGGGGACCGATGGTCGTGTTCGTAACAGTGAAGACGCTGAACGGCGCATCGATACGCGTAAGCACCGATAGTGTCGTAAAACAATGGCGTGCTCAAGAGAAGGATGCCGCTCATGAGAAAAGCCTTATCCTCTGTCTCATCGCGGAGAAAGAGCGGGAGGCGTGGTTGTATTCCGGTGACGCGTACCAGAGTTATTTCAGCGATGAATCGAAAATCATACTGTTGTCGACATGGGTAGATCCTCATCTCGCTGCGGGTCGTTACAGGACGGCGATCTTGAACGCTCAAACAGCGATAACCGATATTCTTCAGCGCGGGCCGGCGGGCAAGCAGGTCCCGAAGAAACGATCGTTCTGGAAGTTCAAATGGCGCGATATCGTGCAGGGCATCTTTGTGCTGTTCGGCGGGGGCTTTTTTCTGCTGATATTCCTGGTGTTCCTGGCGGGAATACTCGGCATTGTCGCGGGTATTCTCAGATGGATACTGAAGAAGTTCGGCCTGCCTACCGGAGTGCTCGACGCGTTCATCGCTTTTCTAAACCGCTTCGGCGGCGGCGGATCCAGCGGCGGGGGCAGCTCAAGTGATTCGAGCAGCTCTAGCGATTCAAGCAGCTCAAGCTCATCGAGCTCCGGTTCCTATTCCGGCGGCGGCGGACGATCGGGCGGGGGCGGGGCATCCGGGAGTTGGTGAGAGAAATGGCCTACTGCATCGAGAGATCGACGGCCTTCGCTATCTTCACCCCGACGATCTCGACGGCAGCCGCATCGTTCCTGCTCTGAAGCACGGTATCGATCGCTATGCTCGTGCACGGTCCCGCGCTCTCTGCTATCTCGACAAGCAGTTTTGTGTCGATGCCGAAACGCAACTTCCCGTCGATCCGCTGTATCCGCAATGTGCACGGAAAAACGAGTGGCGTAACACCGCAATGGCTCTTATACGTCGGTGAAAATGTCGATACGGTGACCTGCGGCTTGAACGTTCCCGCCGCCGGGTTGCAGTTAAAACCCACTGTGTACTTGTCGTTCTTAACGTTGAAGCCAATGCTCTTCCATCCGTTCGTCCCCGTCGCGTTCATCGCATTCACTCGGAAACGTACTTCCTCTCCCGAGCCGACGGTGAGGGGTGACGTCGGCGCAAGGATGATACCGTGGGCGTCCTTCTCCGATGGTCCGACCATGAACACGATCGGCGCCCCTGTGTTCGTGGAGCATACGCTCATCGGAAGTATGCCCGCTGATGGCTGGGCAGCCAGCGCTTCGGACGAGATGATGACCGGTTTTTTCGCTATCCGGTCGATCGCATTCCATTGGAAAACGATCGTATCGCAATAAAGCGATAATGGCATGACGATAAGTGCAGTGATCGAAACGCATAGTGACGAAGATCTGGTTTTCATGATATTTCCTCCGCGGATGAATAGCCGCTTGCCTTGGGGTAATGGTATATCGTCCCGGAATTTCGCGCAACCGTGAAAATTGCTTTTCGGTATGAGGATGTTGCGCAGGCGCGGGGGACACTCACCCGTGGCGCGAGTCGCCATCCATGGCTCGCGCCAGCTGCGCCGTCCAGGCGCACGCCATCCCCCGGCCCCTTCCCCTCTCTCACGGTTCGGCGCAAATCGGCATCCGTGCCTCGCGCCGACTGCAACATCCATGTTGCACGAATGTGAGAGAGGGGAAGGGGAGCGCAGACATGTGTTGATAACATGTGTTGATATTTTTATTTGCAATTTTATCCGGCTTGTGCTATATTTCCGCTTGTAGGCAACGAAGTCAGCCCTTGTTCATGAGATAGGATACGATCTCAACTGACGGAGTGTACGGATGAGCGGGTATTGTATGTTGGAAAATTCCTTCCTTCCTTCCTTCCTTCCTTCCTTCCTTAGACAATAACAATAAGAAAATAAATTTTTCACGCGAAGGCGCGAAGACGCAAAGGAATAAAATCTTGGTGGCTTCGCGGGCTTGGCGTGAAATATTCCAGAATACAAACCGCGGATCACACGTAAGGATACGGACTGTTCGTGAGCATTTGCGATATTTACGGCAAAATTTTTTTTATCCAGAATTGTTTCAGATAATATCACGGCAATGCCGTGCTGTTAATAACTTTTCTATGGAGGTAAGTGTATGATGAAAACAAAATTAATAATGGTGTCAACTGTCACTGCGGTAATGCTTGCGCTATGCTGTACGCCGCCAACTGTACCGCTCGAGTTGGTCAATGGTCACTTGAGACTAGATGTTCTATGTGATGGTTCATGGGTGGGTTCAAACTGGTCGGGAAATGATGTGACATTTATGTCTGGGACAAAGACGCAAGTAAATGCAGCTAATTGGATTAAAGCTGAGACTGGATATGTGAATCTCAACCCATATTATGGAGGTACAGTGAAATATACTTCGGGGTCATTTATTCAATTAAATTTTGTGTATGTAAAAATATATAAAAACAATACTTCGAATAGCACAATAAAATTAACGGTATCGACGAATGTAATTAACAATGATCTAATTGGGGCGGTGCAGACTTCGAATCTGGAATTGCAATGACATTTTTTATGCGTAATGCGCCGGATGTCTTTCGCGGGAAATCCCCCTGGGTTTACGCCGGTTCCTGCAACGACATGCTCGAGCGTGCGCTCTTGCTGAAAGATGCTCCGCAGGCAAGCGTTCCAGTCGTACCGATGGTGGCGTATGTGGAGGGGAAGGATTTCTCGCTCGGGCTGGCAATGAGATTTTAAGAGAGGTCGGATAATCGTTGTCGCCAAGCGTTTTGTTCCCTGATACACTTAGGCGGGGTGGTAAGCACATGCGGATATAAAAATGCTCTTTTGGATAATATCGTATGACACATGGATGTTAAGCAGATCAATATGGATCATACCGCAAGCATGATGGATAACGAACATATCCACATGGACAGAAGATCGATCCAAATGGATTGGCGGTAAATCCATATGGATCATGCCGTAAGCATGATGGATAACGAGCATATCCACATGGATCATGTCATGAGCAACATGGATTCGGGCAAATCCGCATGGATTCAGCCGAATCCAGATAAACAGGGGGAGAGAAACGATGGAAATTGCTAATAACGCTTCTACGGAGGCGATAAATAAAAGGAGTACTGGTATGGCAAAGTCGAAATCGTACGCGTCGGAGATCAACGCGGCAAAACTGATGGCTGCGGGGCTCAAGGCGCAATCCGCCCGCGTGGCGAAACGGGGAATATCGGCAGATTTCACGTCGAAACTCGATGCCCTTCAGAACGATGCGCGCAATCTTGATAATGAACAAGAGGCGCTCAAGGCGCGCGAGAAAGAGAAGACCGCCGAACTGAAAGCGAAAATGAAAGACTTGAAGAAGATGATGAGCGAGGCGAATAAAGCCGTGAAGCTTGAAATGGAAAAGGAAAGCTGGAAGGAATTCGGCATCGGGGCGAAGCGGTAGGGGAACACTCACCCCCTCGGGGCTCCCCCTCTCTCACGGGGATGTGAGAGAGGGGGAGGTCGCGTTATGGTGTCAATAAAAATCTGTCGTCATTATTGATTTTGATGTTACAACAAAAGAATAAAATATCGGTCTTCTCTATCCCAACATTTTTTCATGCACGGAGCGAGCGGCGCGCGGATGCAAAACGATTCCGTCCATGCGCTACAAGGAGGTAGTCCATGGATCTGAATGAAAAGCAGGTGGCAATGTTGTAGGACGCATCACTGTATGAAAATGTCGCGTGGACGGTTCGAAGCCGCGGCATGGATGCCGCGGCTGGTTTTGCAGCCGCGTGCCGTCGCGAAGTGCAGAAAAAATGCCCCTTTCTCTTCGGCGCGGCGCGAAGCGCCCTTACTCCGTCACTTTCCCCAACGGCAGCCTCACCCGCACCGTCGTCCCGCGACCCGTGTCGCTTTCGATGTCTATGGTCCCCTGCATGGCATCGACGATGTTCTTGACGACGAAAAGGCCTAACCCCATGCCGCCGTACTCACGGTCGAAGCCGGAGTCTATCTGATAGAACGGCTTGAATATCGATTTTATCTTCGCCTTGGGCACGCCGATGCCCGTATCGGCCACCGCGAGCTCTATTTCGAACGGGCGGATATCCTTCATTGAGTGATAATTGAAAAGATCGGGCGAGAAATCGATGGTGCCGTCCATCGATGTGACCTCGCGGACGAAGACGGCCACTTTTCCTTCGCGGGTGAACTTGAGCGCATTCGTGATGATGCCGTCGGCGATGAGGTGGAATCGCTCGCGGACGCCGATGAGCTGCGTAACGCCGGGCTCTATCGTCACCGATATGCCGACGGTCGACGGATCGTAGAGGAAGCTCGCCTCGGCTATGACGGAGGCGATCTCGTCGGCGGGGGAGAACACGGTGTTGCTGTTCTCGATGGCGTCGCCGGAGAGCGCGGTCGCGATGAGGTTCTCGCTCACCTTGGACATCTTCGCGATGTTCTCGCTGATGACGGAGAACGCCTTCTCACGTATGTCGTCCGGAAGATTGCCTTTCTTGATGAGGTTGACGTATCCCATGATGTTCGCGATGGGGTGCTTGAGCTCATGCGTTACGTTCGCCTGGAATTCACGGATGAGGCGATTGTAGCCCTCGTGCTCGCGTTTCATCCTTCCCAATTCCTCGGAAATGCGCGCGAAGCGGTTCTGCAGTACCGCGGTGATGCGCTCCCCGTCGGGTACGGACATGCGGCGTGCGGCGAATCTGCGCAATGCTATCTCGGTGGCGCCGTTGGCGATCTTTCCGCTCATGCACCACGTAAGCGCTTCGGCGAGCGGTACCGTGACGAGACTTCCCGCTTCTTCCATGGGCGAACCGTCTCCTTCTATTGTTCCCGCCTGCACATCGGTGATATCGACCGCGGTGAGGTATACCCGCTCCGTAAAAAGCCCCGGCGATGAATAGTATCCGCTGCCGAGCGTTTCTATCGATCGTGCGTCCGCGGCATAACCGGTCTCCTCGAGAAGCTCGCGTGCCGCGCAGCGCCGTATCCCTTCTTCGCCGTTGCCGTCCTTCTCTTCAAGGAGCCCAGCGGGTATCTCGATGAAATCGATGGATGCGAACTGCCCGGCATCGTCGATCTCTTTTTCGCGATAGCGGACGACGGGGCGTATCGAACTGCGCAATACGATATTGGTGATACCGTCGCGGAAGATATAGGGGAGCACGGCGACCGCGTCGAGCTTCGGGCGCGTGATGATGTCGCAGGGGTAGGGCTTCGAGCGTGAGCCGTCATCGTACACGTTCTGCGCGAGGAGGCGCGTAAGCGTTACGAAGCCGGTGGATAATGTTACGGCGGGAACGCTCTCCGTGAACGTAATATCGGACGCTTTTTTTTCTCTCACGGGAGCGCCCCGGCGTTGCCCGATATGACGATCGATCTGAGCCCGGTCTGATATATTTCCAGCATTATCTCGATGTGCCCGTCCTCATGGTCCATGTGCTTCACTACGGCGGCGTTCGTCTGAATGAACGTGCGCATGCGCAGCGCATTGTCTGTGTTCATGTTCTTCGTGAGCGCAAGTTCGATGGCGGCAAGCGCTATCTCACGTGCGGCACGCAGTGCGCTTTTCCGTTTGGCATCGCGAGTCGTATCGTAGGGGTCGGGGTAGCCGATGCCGATCGCTCGGAAGGTGCTCTCGTCAAGCCAGCCCTCATCGCCGGGCGTATCGCGCACGGTATTTCCTGCGGTGCAGGAGAGGAGATACATGCCGGCGGCAATGGCGAGGAATAGGAATCGGCGCATGCGTCAGAGTTCGGCGATCGCAGCGCCGTTGGATATCGTATGAAGACCGTCGCGCATCTGCATGGGCGCGTAGAGGTCCTCAAGGGGACAATGTACATACGGCGAGCGATGGGATATGAAATCGAAAAAACCACCGATGGACTTGAGCGTGCGCTCGGTATCCGTTTCGGCGTAGGTGTAATGCTCCTTGAACCCGTTGCCGTGGGATATGGTGAGATCGTTCTCGCGCCAGACCGCAGTGGACTGCGAAGAGGCAATGGTCACGGAGAGCTCCGCGTTCGAGGGCTCTATCTCGAGCGAGACATCGGCGCCGTCGCCCGAAATGGAAAGCGATGCCGGCGGTACCGGTCCGCTCCCCGTGCGCTTCATGGTGCTGAACCGGAAATCGAGCTTATTGCCGGTGTTCGAAAGGAACGCGAGTATGGGCGCTATCGATTCGCAGACGGCCATGGATACTTCCGCTGCCGATGCTGCCCCCGCGCGTGCGGAGATGCTCTGTACATCTCCCAAACGCCCGGAAAGCATGACCTTCTTGAGGAGGGTTATCTTGGAATCGGCGAGCATGGGCGAATGGACAGCGCCGAGCTTTTTCTTCCGTATGTACTCTGCGGCGAGATACGCATCGTAGATGGCGCGATAATCCTTCGTGTCGAAATCGGCAGGGGTGAGTATGAACAGATGCATCGTCCGTTCTATCGCCATGAGGGCTGCGCTCGGTGCGTCGCCCGCGCTCAATACCGCTTCCGGCACAAGCGAATCGCACATGGCGCAAGCATCGGCATGGATGAGGTCTATCTCATTGCCCACCGGCGAAGAGCCGTCGGTGAACGCGATGCCGTCGAGCGATGCATGCGCATTGTCGGTGAACATTCGTATCGCGGGCGCAAATCGCCGGTACACGGCGGCACTGCCGATATAAACGGTACGTACTGGTGTCATACTTCCCCGGACGGTATTATGATAACTTACGGACAGTATACATGAAAAGCACCACTTTTGTCAACGCTGCAATAACTCCCAAAAGCTCTCGTGAAAAGAAATGCAACCACTGAGATGACAGAGGAAAATGCGGAGAAACAAAGAGGGGCGCAAAGAATATTATCATCCTCT
>JBBTBY010000016.1 GCA_038043445.1 Spirochaetota bacterium | reverse complement strand
ACGCGGTGCGCGCGCTCGACGAGGCGCTTCGTATCGGCAGGCGCGTCATCGCGAGCTTCCCCAATTTCGGCTACTACGCGAATGTGCTTTCATTCGTTCTGTACGGGCGCATGCCGAAATCGAAATGGCTGCCGTTCGAATGGTACGACACGCCGAACATCCACCTCCTCACGCTCAACGATTTCGTCGCCATGTGCCGCGAGCGGGAGTATCGCATACTCAAACGCTTCTACTACAGCGAAAAACGCCCGGTGCGGATACTCCCGAACACGTTCGCGCCGTATTGCATGTTCGTGGTCGAAAAAGAAGGATAAACAATGTTCATCACCGCAAAGAACGTCATCGCCGAGGCGCTCAAGGCCGGGACGGTCAAGCGCCTGCTCGTGGACGAGTCCGAGAGCAAGCAGCGTGTGCGCGAGCTCGCCGATCTTGCTGCGAGGCAGGACGTGCGCGTCGAATATCTCCCGCGTACGACATTACGTAAAACGACGGAGACAAGCGCCCCGATCGTAGCGGAGGTGAGCGATACGCCGCTTGCCGCCTACAGCGCCGCATCGCTGGCCGAAATGGCGAAAGCCGCTGGAAAGTGTCCGCTCATTCTTATGCTCGACGGTATTACCGATGTGCATAATCTCGGCGCGATAATGAGGAGCGCCCATTATTTCGGCGCAGCAGGCGTCGTATTGCCCAAGGATAATAGCGCGCGGGTAACGACCGATGTGCATCGTACCTCGGCGGGGGCGTCCTATCACATACCGACGGTGACCGTCGTCAATCTATCGCAGGCCGTTGCCGAGCTCAAGGACCTCGGTTTCTGGATATACGCCGCCGACGGCAAGGGCGATATCCCGCTCGCCGATGCGAAATTCGATACGCCGTCCGTGCTCATCATGGGGAGCGAACATGGCGGTGTACGTCAGAAGCTCTATGAGAAGGCGGATTTCCGCGTTCGTATCGAGCACTACGGCGGTTTCGATTCGCTCAATGTATCGACGGCGGCCGCTGTCTTTCTGTACGGCTGGCGGATGAAGAATCCTGTTGTCCAAGGGAAATAGAACCACGGAGAGCACAGAGAAGATGCGGTTTTGTTTGGTCCAACGGAAATACCGGTCTTAAAAATCTCTTCATATAATCTCAGTTTTTTCTCTGTGAGCTCTGTGGTGGAATTATTGTTTACGGTTTTTCTTCGGCTTTCCTGCCGTTCGTTTTTTATTTTTACGAAGTGCTGCGGCGTTTTTTGCCTGCGCATAGACCTTGCTATACTGCGCTGCAGCGTCATCCCACGAGAATGACGTGCGCATGCCGTTCATCATGAGCTTTTTCCATGACGGTCCATCGTTGTACACGGCAAGTGCGCGGTCTATCGCTGCAAGAAGCGCCTGCGGCGTGAACTCACGGAAGGTGAACCCGTTCGCCTCTTTGCTGTCACTGTCCCGATCGATAATGGTGTCGGCAAGCCCGCCGGTGAAGCGTACTATCGGTACGGTGCCGTAGCGCAGGGAATACATCTGATTGAGGCCGCAGGGTTCGAAAAGCGAGGGCATGAGGAACATATCGCTTCCCGCTTCGACGAGATGGGCGCGCTCGTCGCTGAATGCGAGATGAACGCCGACGCGTGAGGGGCGTATCGTGCGCCAGGCGCTGAACGAAGCTTCGTATTTGATATCGCCGACGCCGAGAACGACAAGGACGACAGTGCGGCGCAGTATATCGCTCATTGCGGCAAGCACGAGCTCAAGGCCCTTTTGCATCGTAAGCCGGCTCACGATGCCGATGACGGGCGTACCCTCCTGGTACGGGATGCCGAACTGGGAGCAGAGCTCTTTTTTGCAGGCGATCTTCCCCGAGAGGTCCCGTGCGCTGTACTGCGAAGGGATAAGCGTGTCTTTTTCGGGCGACCATGTTTCATAACGCGCGCCGTTCAGGATGCCGGTGAGCTTTTTTCGGTGATGCCTGATGAATTCCGCGAGACCGAATCCCTGATCGTCGGAAAGTATCTCGCGGGCATAGGTCGGGCTTACCGTGGTCACCGCATGTGCACAGGCAATGCCCGATTTCATGAAATTGATATTGCCGAAATGTTCCATCCTGCTGTCGGTGAAATGTGCCCAGTCGGCCCCGAGCAGGGGATAATCGAGCGATGAGAACACACCCTGATAGGCGAGATTGTGTATCGTGAACACCGTACCCATGCGATCGAACGGCCGCATAGAGGAGTATACTTTCGTGATGTAGAATGCTATCACCGCCGTGTGCCAGTCATTGGAGTGCACGACATCGGGCGTCCATTCACCGCGTTCGGCGCATATGCGGATAAGCTCTATGCAGGCCTTGTTGAAGAAGATGAAACGTTCGGCATTGTCGGGGTAATCCCGTCCGCTCTCGCCGTACAGCCCCGGTCGATCGAAATACACCGGGCATTCGATGGACCAGACCGTGATGCGCTCATCGGAGGGATGTATCGTTTCCACTGCCGCTGCTGCGATGTACTCCCCGGCGAGCATGACGGCTATCGGGATGCGCCTTCGTACCGCGACGGCGTTGTTGCGGATGTATGAATCGAATGCGCGATAATGCGGTGTAACGATGCGCACGTTCATGCCGAGCGAAGCGAGCGAAAGGGGGAGCGCCTCGGATACATCGCCGAGACCGCCGGTCTTGAGATAGGGGGACGCCTCGGCGGTGACGAAGAGAACGTTCATGCTAACAATCCCTAAGCAGCCGTGTGCATTCCTCGGGTGAATAGGGATTGATATGGAAACCGCTGCCGAGCTCAAAGCCGGCGATGGCCCCGTGTTTGGGCTCTATCTCAAGGTGCCAGTGGAAATATTTCCCGAAGCTCGTGAGCGGGAAACGGAACGGCGATGTGTGCAGGAAGCTGTTGAACGGCGCTTCACCGATGACGGCCTTAAGCCGGCGGTACACGTCGCAGACGATCTCGCCGATATCCGCGGCAAGCGCTTCATCGATGGCGTGGAAATCCGATCGATGGCCCTTCGGAAGTATCCACACCTCGAAGGGCGTAATGCTTGCATACGGGGAAATGGCTATCATGGTCTTGTTCTCGGTTATCACGCGCTCCTTGCGCATCGCCTCTTCAGCGATGATGGAGCAGTAGACGCATTCGCCGCGGCGGTCGAAGTAATCCTTCGAACCCATGAGCTCTTCCCATATCGTCTTCGGCACTATGGGCATGGCGATGATCTGTGAATGCGGATGGGAGAGCGTTGCGCCGGCGCCCGCCTTGAAGTTCTTGAAACACATGGCGTAGCGCAGATGCTCTATCTTCGACAGCGCCAGGAGCCGCCCGGCCGCCACCTGATATATCTTCGCCATGGATGCCGCGTCCGCCGAGTAGGGCGAGAAATCATGGCTCGGATTCTCTATGATTATCTCATGCTCGCCGATGCCGTTCATCGATTCATAGAGCGAGTCGCGGTCGTGGCCGATATCATCCCCGTGCACCAATACGGGGTATTTGTTGTTGACGACGCGAATTGACCATGTGCCGTCGGCGCCGGGATACTCCTCTATTGCGGGGGGTGTTTTTGATTCGTTCCCCGGGCAGAACGGGCAGAAGAAATCCTCCGCTCGCTTATGCTCGGACACGTATTCGCGCGGGCGGTCCTTGCGTTCGTCGGAGATGATGACCCAGCGTTCGGTGATGATGTCTTTTCGTAGTTGCGGCACATGTTATCCTATGATCTTGTGGATCTTTTCTTTTATCTCTGACATATCGGCGGATTTGAGGACATACCCGTCGGCGCTCCATACGGAGAACTCCTGTCGGTAATTATCGTAGGCGGTGCAGATGATGATGGGCAGGTGCTTGTGTCTTTCGCGCACTTTCCCGAGGAATTCGATGCCGTCCATCTTCGGCATCTTGATGTCGAGGGTGATGAGATCGACCTTTTTCTGCTCTATGAGCCTGAGCGCCTCATGCCCGTCATCGGTTGCGATGACATCGAACCCGTCTTCGCGGAATTCATCCTCGAAGAGCGTGCGGATGTTCTTTTCGTCATCAATGACAAGGATGGTCTTTTTCGCCATGCGATCACTCCATCATTTACCGAATGCGGGCACATTATAAACAAAGTTCCGGTAAAAGTCAAAAAACGAGCGGTATGCCGAAGTAGTTCTTTGCGTTCGTATACGATATATCCCCGATCATGGCCCCGAGGGATTCCCAGTCGGCGGGCAGCTCTCCGGCATCGACCTCGACGCCGATCTTGTTGCAGAGTATGCGGCGGAAGTATTCGTGCCGCGGATACGAGAGGAAGCTCCTTGAATCGGTGAGCATGCCGACGAAGCGCGAGAGGAGGCCGAGCTCCGAAAGCGCATCGATCTGCTCCTCCATGCCCTTTTTCGTATCGAGGAACCACCATGCGGAGCCGAATTGTATCTTCCCCGGTATCGAGCCGTCCTGGAAATTACCGAGCATGCTGCCGAGCACCTTATTATCCTTGCTGTTGAGGTTGTAGAGTATCGTCCTGGGGAGCGAATGCTCCAGGGCGAGCGAGTCGAGGAACCGCGAAAGGTCTTTTGCCACCGAGGCATCGCCGATGGAGTCGAAGCCGGTGTCCGGACCGAGCGCACGGAACATGAGCGTATTATTGTTGCGTATCGCGCCCAGATGGAGCTGCATGATCCAGCCGTGATCGTGATTGAGATGACCGCATTCGCGGAGCATGCCGGTCTTGAATTTCGCTATCTCATCATGTGTCAGATATGCGCCGGCGCGCACCTTGGCGAAAATGTCCGGCATGTCATTGTCGGATACCGGGAGAAAAGTGACATATTCCATGCCGTGATCGGATACGCGGCAGCCCATCTCGTGAAAGAAAAGATGGCGCTTCTTGAACGCATCGAGGAATTGCTGGAATGTGCCGATGGAGCAGTTGACCGCCGCTTCGAGCTTCACCACCCAGTCATTGAAGAGCTCGGGGTTCTCCACCGCCATGGCCTTGTCCGGACGGAATGTCGGGAGTACGGCAGATGAAAACCCGTCGCTCTTTATTTTGCGGTGATGTTCGAGCGAGTCGACAGGGTCGTCCGTCGTGCAGACGCCGGCTACTTTGAATTGCTTCATGATGCCGCGGGCTGAGAACCACGGTTCTGCGATGATGGCGTTGCATGTGTCGAATATCTTTTTCGCCGTCTTCGGCGAGAGCACATCATATATGCCGAATACCCGCTGCAATTCGAGATGCGTCCAATGATAGAGCGGATTGCGCATCGCATGCTGTATCGTGTCCGCCCAGCGCTCGAATTTCTCCCAGTCGCCCGCATCCCCGGTGATGAAGCGTTCGGGTACGCCGTTGCTCCGCATGGCGCGCCATTTGTAGTGGTCGCCGCCGAGCCAGACCTCGGTTATGCTCCGGTATCGCTTGTCGTCGGCTATGTCCCTGGGATTGAGATGACAGTGAAAATCGAATATCGGCATATGCGCCGCATGCTCATGATAGAGCCTTCGCGCTGCCGGCGTGGTAAGGAGAAAGTCATCGGACATGAATCTCATTGCGCTCTCCGCTCATGTGATGCGCCGATGATACAGGATTGCCGTGGAAATTCAAGGTGTATCGACAATATCAGCGCGCTCGACAAAAGAAGTCTCAAGCTCCTCTGGGTGTATCTCGATTAGCATCCGCTCTGCTTGACAATTATCTGTTTGCTATTAATATATCCTATAGGTAAACTTAATGGTAAACAAGCTCGTTATTGCGCCGCGGTATGCATCCCCAAGGACAGTAGTTACCGCACACCGCGGTTTTTCCGGCAAGTACCCTGAAAATACGCTCATCGCATTCACCGAGGCGGCACGGCTTCCCGTGGATATCATCGAATTCGATGTGCGCGGTACGAAAGACGGTGTTCCGGTCGTTCTGCACGATGGAACGATAGACAGGACATCGAACGGCACCGGTGCGGTCGGTGATCACACGCTTGAAGATCTCAAACGGCTCAATTTCTCGCACTGGCAGGGCGACCACGCGCGCGGAGCGCATACGGCATCGCCGCAATTCCCCGACTGTTCGATACCGACGCTCGAAGAGACATTCGATGCCATCCCCCGGCGCATAACGCTGAATGTGCAGGTGTATCAGACCAACGGCGATCTTCTGGGAACGATATGTGCGCTCTTTAAAAGATATGACCTCTACACACGCGGCTATCTCACCGTGAACAGATTTACCGACGCGGAAGCCGTCCAGCGCATCGATGCGGACATTGAGGTATGTATACTTGAGCGGCAGCATGCAATGGACGAAGACATCCTTCATTCGCTTAAGGCGCGCAATGCCATGGTGATACAGCCGCTTCGTTCCTATTGCGACAGGGCTTTCTGCACGCTCGTGAACGATATGGGGTTCATGGCGAACATGTTTTACTCGAACACCGATGAGGACAACAGGGAATTCATCGTTCGCG
This sequence comes from Spirochaetota bacterium, assembly GCA_038043445.1. Lineage (NCBI taxonomy): Bacteria > Pseudomonadati > Spirochaetota > Spirochaetota bacterium. The sequence goes on along the minus strand of JBBTBY010000016.1, from coordinate 25,247 downwards.
GCATGCGGGGCATTCATTCCGACTATCCTGATGTGCTCTGTGCAACGATAGAAAGCATCGGGGTTGGACGATGAGCGTGCGCTTGACACCAGCCCAGCGAGCGACCGCGGCGAAATACGGAAAACCCGTGCTCGTCATGGCCCATCGCGGTATACCGGTACGCTTCCCCGAGAATACGATGCGTTCATTTCGCGAGGCGACAGCGCTCGATATTGATATCATCGAATTCGATGTTCGGTCGAGTGCCGACGGGAGATTGATCGTCATCCATGACCCGGCCGTGGACCGTACGACGAACGGGAAGGGGACTGTCCACGAGAAGACGTTCGCGCTGCTCAGTGAGCTCGATGCAGGCTCGTGGAAGGATGCATCGTTCTCCGGTGAGCGTATCCCGACACTTGATGAGACGTATGGATTGTTCAAGCCGCTTACGAACATCATGATGAACGTTGAGATAAAGAGCGCCGATGAGTATACCGCTCGCGGCGCGATAGAGATGGCAAAGCAGTACGGTATCATCGAGCGATGTGTCTTCACCAGTTTTGACGCACGGTTGCTTGCGTATATGAGATCGCTCGACAAACGTGTGCGGACGCAGGGTTTTCCGCGTCACTGCATGTCGAATTTCACGGACGACTCGTTCTCATCGATGGATATCGTCGGCATCCCGGCGGGCTGTGCCACCTATGAGCTCATGTGCTGGTATGCGGACCACAAGATCGAGCATGGCGTCTGGTGTATCGATGACGCAAAGAACGCTGTCGCTATGGCGGAGCGCGGCGCATGCATCATAACATCGAATGATCCATTGGTAGTCATTGATGCGCTCAAGGCCGGCGGTTACCGATGAGACCGCCGATAAACACGTATATCAGGAGCATCACCTCATGCACGTGCGGTGAGCGGCATGATATCACCACGAAGGATGTTCTCATCGGGAAGGGAGTCATCCATCACATAGCGACGCTCTTCGGGCCCGATATGGGCGGGCGTCCGCTCATCCTAGCAGATATGAATACGCACGCTGTTGCCGGGAAACATGTGAGAGAGCTCTGTGCGCATGCATCAATGCATATCGAGGAGCTTGTGCTCCCCGGTGAAGTGCACGCCGATGCGCATAACCTCAACATCATCGCAGAAGGGCTTACGGCCCATAAGGCAACGGTTGCGGTCGCCGTAGGCTCGGGCACCATCAATGATCTTGTGAAGGTTGCTGCGAATGATCACGATATCCCGTATCTGTGTGTAGCCACCGCTGCATCCATGGACGGTTATCTTTCGGCGAATGCGACCATACTTACGAACGGGAACAAGGTCCCGTACAGCACTATCCGACCGCCGATAGCCGTTATCGCTGATACCGATATCATACGCGCGGCACCGGAGCGAATGACGCTTGCCGGGCTCGGTGATGCGCTGGGAAAGATAACGTCGATAGCCGATTGGAAGCTCAACCATCTGCTCCGTGAAGAACCCTTCTGCCTTGACACCGCTTCGATGCTTCGGGAAGAGGTCGCTGATATGCTCTCGTATCTTGCGCAAGCGCAGAGCTTGTCGGATGACGAGTTCATTCAGAAACTCATGCGAATACTTGTCCTGACAGGGACCGCCATGCAGCGTATGGGCAATTCAGCCCCGGCATCCGGCGGTGAGCACTGCATATCGCACGCAATGGAAATGAAAGGCTATGCATGCATGGGGCAGGCGCCGTCACTGCACGGGCTGCAGGTGGCCTACGGGCTCGGCAAGTCGCTTGCGGCATATTGCGATTTATTTGATCCGGAGCATGCGTACGATTTCGCCCGTACGGATGTTCCCGCGGCACTTCGCGGACATGTGAGCGACTGGAAGAATATCGGTATCGATCTTCAGGGAACGATAGAAAAGAAAGCGGGACTGCTTGCCCGCTTTCGCTCCAGTTTTTCAGAGATACGCAACCTCGCGGACGATGATGACTTCCGCTTCCTGCTGTCGGCCGCCCCTGCGGTGCGAATGGTCGCAGAAGAGTTCTCGCTCCCGATGCGATGCGCAGATATCGATCTTATGCCGGAAGATGCTCGTTTCGCCGTGCTGCATGCCGTTGACATACGCCCGCGCTTCACGATATTCGATCTTCATTTCGCAGCGGATACTATAGAGGCATACGCATCGGCGTAGGCCCGCGCGCCTATTTGCCCGCGGAAAACTCGTATGCTACCGCACCGCGTTTTGTTTCGCCGGGGTTCACTATGATGAGATGCGACGTGTCCACTGCCCCCGCTGCATATCGATTATGCGCATCCGCGGAACATGTCTGGTCTTCCAGCGCAATATAGGGTTTGCCCCCCGGGGCCCATGCGATGACGTGCGTGAAATCCTCGCTCGCCGTCTGTGTCAGGGTGATGCCGAACGTGTCGTAAAACAATCTCACGATACTCGATGTTTTTCGGGGATAATACATATCGTTCAATTGCAGCTGTGAAAGCGGCTTTGGCGATACGATGTTCTTCACGCCTTCCGCAGGAAGTACCGGGCCGGTCATTCCCTTGAGCGTCGTCGGTATGTCGATCTGCACCCGCATATTCGTCCCGATGATACGCCAGTACGGATGCAGCCCGAAGCCGAAACCCAATCGCCTGGCATCGCTGTTCTTTACCGCGTACTCGATGCGCACCGTGTTCGAGATGACGGTATAGATGACGGTCAGGCGATGCACATACGGGAATGCGCTGAAACGCGGGTTCTTTTCGTCGACGGTGTAATGCGATATGTACGCAATGCCGCCGTTCGTGAACACCGGCTTTTCAAATTCCCAAGCTGCGTCCCGAACGATGCCGTGTAATGCCGCTGGCGACGGGGCGAACGGGTGATCCATGAGCGTCGATCTGCCGTCGAAGATGAACGTTGCATCGGCTACTGCGTTCGGGGTGGGGTAGAGTATCGGTATCCCGCCGCCGTCATAGTAGAGTGAGATATTCGTCTCAAGCGCCAATAGTTCACTCGTCCCATAACGCAATGACATGATGCGATTGCCGAGCGATGGTATTATCGCTATCGATACCTGTGCGGATGACAGGTGCAGTACGATACGTCCGTCATTGTTCGTTCCTATGCGATACGAGTACCCGTTCGATGACGCATGCATCCCGATATCCGATCCCGTTACGGCGAACTGATATGTCTCGAACAGCGGAATGCTGCGTGCCCCGCCTGAGCGCATCGCTATGATATGTGCGAGCGAGCCGTCATTCTGATACAGCGCAAGACGCAGCGCGTTCAATCCGTTCGGAAGCGCAATGCGTGCATCGGCCTTTGCGGTGAAGAGCCGTTCGACCGCCCTGCGGTTGCCGCGTTCCACCGCGAAGATGAGCGCCGTTACCCCGGCCTTGTTCGTTCTGTTCACATCGGCCTTGCGGGCGACAAGCGCATCGATAAGCGCTGTATCATTGTTGCGCGCGGCGAACATGAGCGCGGTCATGCCGCTCGTTGTCGCGGCGTTGATATCGGAATATTTCGCGAGTATGCGCGCCGCGGACGTATGGCCTTTTTTTGCCGCTTTGATGAGGGCTGTCTCGCCCATATTTCCCCAGGTCTCGCGCACATTGAAATTTGTGGCGCCGCGCTCGATGAGCAGCTTGAGCGTGTCGTCCGCTCCGTTCCCCGCGGCCGTCATTATCGGGGTGCCGTTGTATTCCCATCTGCAGTTCGGGAGCGCACCCTCGGATATCATACGCGCCGTGAGCGCTGAGTTATTGTCCGCGATGGCCCGTTTGAACGCATTGGTGTCGAACGGGCAGAGCATCGAAGCTGCTAAGAAGAGGATGATGATGCGCATCGTAGTTGTCTCCCGTGAACGGCCAAATTCTTCGACACCGTTTATTGTATGCGTGAGCAGATATCTGTCAATGGACACCCTGACATGGAAAATGCATTTCGCGGCACGACGATACGAGCCGTGTTGTGATTTTCCGGTTTTTATACTACCATCCGAAGCATGACGCGCGGTGTAATGAAGACTCAAAGACGATCTATCGACGGATGAATATCCTGCTTGCCATACTGATCCTGGCCATACTCCAGTGGCTCAACCATCGTTCGCTCTACCGCGCCGAAGTCGATATACCGATGAAGCGAAAGCATGTTCTCTTCGCGCTCCAGGCGGCGGTGATCGTGCTCCTGGTACAGCCGCTTGCCGATATCAACTTCGCCATGTCGTGCACCTGTGCGCGTCCGTCCACGACGGCGGTAGTGCTCGATGATTCGTTCAGTATGCGGCGGAATTATGATGTGCTCATGCTTACGAATGAATTCCGGCGTTTCTGTGAGGCGAAGGATCGTGCGATAGAACGATACAGTGCCGACGGCTTCGTGCGTCCGTATCGCGAACCGCTGTTCCTCCGTGCGAGCGATCATCATTCCCTGTTCGCTTTCCTCGCCGATGCGCGCCCGTCGTCGGTGGTGATGATATCGGACGGCGAATCGATGACGCTCATGCCGGGTCTCACGAACATGATGATGGTGCGCCCGGAGGGAAGACCGTTCATAGCCATAAGCGGCATCATGCCCAGGACGATGCGCGAGGGTATCGAGACGGAATTGATCTATACGGTCGCCTATCGAGGGGCCGCGGCAGCGGCTGTCGTTACTCTTTCTGAGAATAGGCGGACGTATGCAACGATACCGATACGCCTTGCATCTGCGACGAATGTGCGCCTGCGCATACCCTATCGCCCGCGCGCGGCTTCCGAGGTGCTCCTTACTGCGGCGGTGAGCGGCGTTACGAACGATACGGCCGCGGATGACAATGTGCGCAACGATATCGTCGCCATCGAACGTGAAAGTACATCGGTAATGCTCATCGGCGGTGCGCCGTCAAAGGAATACGGCATGCTGAAGACGTTCCTTGCCGGGGATTCATCCATACGACTTTCAGCGTTCGCCGCTTCCGAGAGCGTGCCGGCGATGAGCGCCGATCTTGTCATCATAGTGAACCCGACACGCGAGGCGGTATCGCATGCGTCCGTTCCCATTGAACGCGCCCTTCTGCGCGGGACACCGTTCATTATCTTCTATTCGTCAATTGCGGAAGACGTGAGCGGTTTTTCAGGATTATTCCCCGCAGTAACGAGGCGCAATGGAAAAATAGCATTATCCGTAACGGACAACGCATCGATACTCACCCGCATCGGAACCACCGATGCCGAGAACGATGCCCGCTGGCGATCGATGACCATGTTCGATGTGCTCTTCGTTCCGGACCGGGAGCTCACGGTGCTCATCAAAGGCAATGATGCCCCCGCAATATCATCCGCCATTGCCGGGAGAAGCCGCGTCGTGTATGTCGGGTGTGCGCCGCTCTGGCGGCTCAGATTGTTCGGCACCGCTGTCGGGCTTTCGGGGCTCTATGATGCCGTGGTAAGCACCCTTGTCCATGAGAGCACACGTCCTTCGTTCGGCAGCATCGCCGCGAGCGAGCGGACATGCGATATCGGCGGCACGATACAGGTACGCGTGCGCTCGGGACGGACGGGAACGCTCTCGGCATTCTACAGCGCGGCATCGCATACGAATATATCATCATCCGCCGCTGTTGAGGTCGATGCGCGGGCAGTTTCGCGCGTGCCCATCGGTGCGTCTCCTGTCGCCGTTACCTGCATGTCGCCGGGGCTGTGCACGCTGCGCTTTGAGAGCGGCGATCGGCGGGAGGACATGCTCATCGCGGTGAACCCGGCGTACGGGGAAATAGTCGCTACCGGTACGGATGCAATGCGCGCGATAGCATCGAATACGGGCGGGGCATATTTTACCGCGCTCGATACAGCACATGCTGCATCGATATGGCGTGCCATACCGCCGATGAAGATCAGGGAGATGCGGACTGTTGCGGTGAATGTCTGGCGCAATTGGCCGTTCCTGATAATTACAGTACTGCTCTGTCTGCTGCTTTGGTATCTGAAACGTTCATTTGGATTGCATTGAGCGCACTAATAGCATAGGAGTTTCCCATGAGGCGTGTCGTGTTCGTGTTGATGGCTTGCGCATCGGTGCTCATGGCGCGTGAAACGCTGTCGGTGCTTTATTTCGATAACACGGCAAAGAACAACTCGTATAACTGGCTGTCGAAAGGCATAGCCGATATGCTGATAACTGATCTGAGCGGGAAGATAAGTATGGATATCGTCGAGCGCCAGGAGCTTCAGAAGGTCATGAAGGAGCAGGAATTAAGCCTGACCGGTGCCGTCGATACGGCGAAGGCTATTGCCATCGGCAAACTCCTTGCGGCGACGCGGCTGCTCTACGGGTCATATATCATTGAGGGGAGGACGGTGCGCATCGATGCCAAGCTCACCGACAGCACGACCGGTAAGATACTCAGGACATTCTCCGTATCGGGTGAGACATCGAAGGTGCTTGTCGTCCAGCATGAATTGTTCCTGAGCATTACCAGCGTATTGGTCGGGAAGACAGTGAATGTCGTTGTCGTCGATAGACCGCTCACCGCAGTGCGGCTGTACTATGAAGGGCTTGATCTCCTTGACAGGAGACTTGTCACTGAGGCGCGTGCGAAATTCATCGAGTCATCATCCATCGATCCGTATTATCTCAAGCCGCAGCAGGGGATAGAGGAATCGTACATCTTCCTCAAGGACTTCAAACGGGCCCGTTTTCAGCGCGAGCTTATCGAGGCTTACGACAAAGTTAGCCGTCTTGATGATCGGCTGCGGACATCGTCCTGGAGAACTTTCGCATCGGTCTCCGCCGACAGCACCTTCATCGCGCTGAAAGCACGCGATAAATAGCGATATGACAGGGAGATATACGCCTATCTGCAGGGCGAAACACCGGCCCAATGCACGTGGAACCTTCAGAACGTCCTCGGGGAGATAGCGGACATGTATGAAGAGAATTTCGAGGACACGAACCGCGCGGCCCTCATGTGGAAGGAGATGATAGCCGTCGCCGAGCGTTCGCGCAAGACATTCGCGAAGGATGCGTTCCTTCCCGAGATCCTGTATCAGGCATTGCTCGCCACCCGCGATATGGGGAACTCCGCCGACGTGAAAACACGCTGCGAAGAGCTCATGACGAAATACCCGAAATACCGGATGATGTGGGCCATCGAGGATATGTACGAATATGCGCTCAAGGAGCTTGAAAAGAAATAGCCGCACGTATGACAACGGGTGAAAAATCCTTGACGTAAAAGCCTTTTTCCCCTATAATCGCCCGGTACTTTGGCATCTCCGATCTCGGCGATACTCTGATACAATTAAATTTTAATATGAGGATACCGTTATGTCCGGCCACTCCAAATGGGCTACGATCAAGCACAAAAAGGGCGCACTTGACGCGAAGCGAGGCAACCTCTGGTCGAAGGTGTCGCGTGAGATCACCATCGCGGCAAAAATGGGCGGGGGCAATCCCGGTGACAATCCGCGGCTGCGTCTTGCCATGGCAAAAGCAAAACAGGCGAATATGCCGAGCGATAATATCGAACGAGCCATCAAGAAGGGTACCGGCGAGCTCGAGGGCGTATCATACGAAGATATCGCGTATGAAGGATATGCACCCGGCGGCACGGCGCTCATGATAGACGTTACGAGCGATAATAAGAACCGCACCGCTGCCGAGATACGTTCCATCCTTACGAAGCATAACGGAAATATGGCGGAAAAAGGCGCTGTTGCCTGGGGCTTTGACCGGAAGACACTTATCGCGGTCGACGCGTCGAAGTACAAGGAAGACGATGTCATGGCCGTTGTCCTCGATGCCGGCGCCGAAGATCTCGTGAAGGAAGATGATGTCTATTCGATAACCGGTCCGGTGGAAGTGTTCGCCGACCTGCTCGATGCGCTTAAGGCGAAGAACATCGATACCGTATCCGCCGATGTCACCCGCATACCGAAGAACACGGTCAAGGTCACCGGTGCGGATGTCGCGAAAGTGCTGAAACTCGTCGAAGCGCTCGAGGATCATGATGATGTGCAGACGGTGAGCGGCAACTTCGACATATCCGAAGAGGACATGGCGAAAATACAGTAGAACACTGTCCGGTGTTTACCTCGGCTCGCTTCGGCCTGTTCGCCTGCGATTCATAGATGGCTGAGCGCAGGCCGCTCGGCATCCGAAGCCGCGTGTCCGCAGTTCTGCGGCGGTTTCACGATCCGGTTTGACAGGTATTGTGTACAGTCTATAATACGTGTATGAAATTAGGATTTTTCGGTTCATCGGAACTTACCCGTGCATGTATAACGGCCGCCATCGGTGCCGGTTTTACGCCGGATTTCGTCGTTTCCCAGCCCGACAGGAAAAAGGACAGGCATGGCGGCATCGTCGCGCTCCCGGTCTCCGATTTTGCGCGGACGCACGGCATGGAGATATTCTCCCCCGAGGACATCAATGCTCCGGAAGCGGCGGAGCGTATCCGGTCATATCGGCCCGATGTCGTCATCGTGGTGGCATACGGGCAGCTGCTCACGCAGCAGATACTTGATATACCGAGGACGGTCATGGTCAATATCCACGGCTCGCTCCTGCCGAAGTATCGGGGGGCGTCCCCGATAGAGCGTTCGCTCCTCAACGGCGATACGAGCACCGGCGTTACCCTGCAGAAGGTCGTTCGCCGCATGGATGCCGGCGATATCATCAGCACTCGTTCCATCGATATCGATGCGGAGTGGGGGTATGCCGAGCTTTTCGACGCCGTGTCGCGGGCGTCCGCTCTGCTCACGGCGGAATTTCTTTCCGACGTGGAAGGTCACTGCGCACGCGCCCATGCGCAGGATGAGAACGAGGCTTCGTACTGCTACAAAATATCGAAATCGGACGGCCATATCGACTGGAACGAGGATGCAGGGGCCATCGTAAATAAGGTCCGTGCGTATTCACATTGGCCGGTGGCGTTCACGACACTGCGCGGAAAAATGCTCCGGATCTTCCGGGCGAGTGCCGGCGAAAGTCTTGATAATATGCCGGCAGGCAGTATAATCGAACTCTCGGCTGCCGGCATCAAGGTCAATGCGGGCGGCGGAAGTGTGCTGCTGTCCGACATGCAGTGGGAAGGCAGGAAACGGCAGTCTGCAAAGGATTTTCTCAATGGTGCCCGTCTTAGCAAAGGTGAAATTCTGGGATAATGCCGAATTCAAGCGGCGGCGCGGTCTGAAGGAAAAGATGCGCTATATCGGGGGACGCTGCAAAGCGTTCTATGATGCGTTGTACCCCAAGGCAAAGGAAACGTACAATAATGCCCTTGCTGCTGCGCTCCCGGAAACGGTGCGCTCGAGTTCCCACGATATCGCGCGTTTCAAGAAAGCGCTTTATTTTCTGCTGCTCTATGTATTCATCATCCTTGCGCTCATCACCGTCATATCGACGGTAGCGATACGGCGCGGGAAATCGGTGGTGCTGCCGAAGGTCGAAGGGATGCAGCTTACCGACGGGCTGGAGTCGCTCCGCAAACACGGTTTCCCTGTGCTGGTCGACGCGCGCTCGGTGCCGAACATCGATAAGAACAGCATCGTCCATCAATCGCCGCGCGGCGGCAGTTATGTGAAAAAAGGCCGCATCGTACGGATCACGATCAATCGCGGCATCGCCGCCGGTTTCATGGAGAACTATGTCGGCAGGAATTATCGCTCTGTTGTATCGGAAATATCGAATGTCATATTGGCAAAATGCCCCACGGCGCGTATTCTGCCGCCGGTGTATGTGAGCAAGGAAGGATATGAGAGCGGGGTGATACTCGAGCAAAGTCCGTCGCCGCGCGAGGAGATATCCGATTTTACGGCAATGAGCTTTGTCGTGAATGCATCGAAGAACGGCAGTTCGCGGGTAGCGATCGCCGACTATACCGGAAGGAATTTCAGCGAGGTAGTGGAGGAGCTTGAGGGGGCCGGGGTGGTCGTGAACATAACCGCGCAGGAAGTGACCGAGAAGGCCCAGGCGAACACGATACTCAGCCAATCGGTCACGAACGGCGTGCTCGGCGCAGGGTCGAGCATTACGCTCACGGTCGGGATGTCAAAGCGCACCGGCTATCAGCGGATGTCGGTGACGTATAAGCGCTTCTACCTGGAAGTGCCGAAAGAAGAGAAGTCATATACGCTGCGCGTGGAGCTTGCTGATAATTTCGGGAAGACGATCAAATTCAACAACACGGTAGCCCCGGGGGACAAGATAGCGTTCCCCTACAGCGTGCACGGGAGCGGGACGCTCACGGTGTACCTGAACGACCGTGAGTACGACCGGATAGCAATAGAATGAAGCCGGTAAAACGGGCATCTTCGTTCTACTCAAAAAAAACACTCATACAACGCAAAAAGCCGCCGAAAATAGAGCCAAAGGCCATTCGCACCGTGCGTGATGGCGGGTGTGCGGGCACTGCCCGCGGACCAGAACGGAAACTCTTCTTAAAAGGTGTTCCCATGGTACGAGTGGCTTGCGAGATGTGCGGCAGTGAAACGACGGAACGGGTGTATACCGATAACGGCCCCGGGTATGAGCGGTGCGTGCACTGCGGCCTTGTCTATCAGAATCCGCAGCCGAAACTCGACGATGTGAAGAGCATCTACAACGAGAACTATTTCGAGTACGAGGTATCCAATCACTCGAATTTCTTCTCACTCATGAAACGCGGGCTTGCGGATATACGCTTTGATGCGCTGACGCAGAAATTCGTTCGGCGGCGCATACTCGATATCGGCTGCGCTACCGGCCTGCTGCTCAATCATCTGAAGGAACAAGGGTGGGATTCCTACGGCGTCGAGATATGCCATGAGTCGGCGGAATATGCGGCGGAGGAATTCGGCCTTACGGTGTTCGAGTCCAAGCTCGAGGATGTCCATTTTCCCGACTGTCATTTCGATGTCGTGCATCTTTCCCATCTCATCGAGCATGTGCCGCATCCGCGTGAGCTTATCGAAGAGATCTATCGGGTGCTCATCCCCGGCGGGTATATGATACTGACCACGCCGAACATCGACGGGATGGCGGCGCGGCTGTACGGCGAGGACTGGCGCTGTGTCATGGACCAGCATCTCTATCTGTTCTCGAAGAAGACGATGAAGCGAATGGTGGAGGACGCCGGCTTTACGGTGTCGCGGCAGATATCATGGGGGAGCCTCCCTGTCGAGAAGAACCCGTCGCCGCTCCTCAAGAAGATAACCGATCGTATGGTGAAGCTCCTCAACGTAGGCGATGTCATGCTTCTCCTCTGTGAAAAGTAATGTATAGGAAGGAAGGTGTACCGTGCCTGAAAAAGACAAAGAAGTAAAGGCCACACAATTCCAGTTCTCCTTCGACCGGGAAAGCAATATACGGCAGGTATATGAGCTCATCGCGAGCGGTTCGAAGGACAACGCGCTTTTTGAGGCGCTTGCCCATCGGTTCGTGAAACCGCAGGACCCGATACTCAAGGCGTTGGTGAAAGACCCCGGGATTAAACCCGGTCGCGGCGTCATATTCGAAAAAACATCCGGGCTGTATCGGGCTGAGAATTTCGGCTATGTCCATTATGAAGGGCTTGTTGCCGTCGAGGTTCTCCCGTTCGTATACGTGCATCCGGAACAATATATCGCGATGCTCATACTCCCGCCGATGGAGAAGGTAAAAAGCCCCATCTTCATTGAAAATGTCCTTGGCGCCGTCGAAGCTATCGGCATCAAGGTGCCCATCGATCATGAAGCGGTAACGCGCGGGACGCAGGACGCTCTCTCCGGCGGCAGGGGATGCGCCGTCGTGATAGCCGAGGGGAAGGCCCCGGTGCACGGCAAAGTGCCGAAGGTCAAAGTCGATTATATCTTCAAGGTAGAGGCCGGTAAGGAGACGAAGGGCGGCACCATCGATTTCCGCGAACGCGGATTCGTGCATAATGTCCGCGCCGGCGAGGTCATAGGGCACTATGATGACCCTGTCGAGCCGGTCAACGGCATGGATATTTTCGGCAGCGTCATCAAGGCGGCCATGGATAAGGACCCCGTCTATCGGCTCGGCAAGAACGTCGAGGGGGACCAGTATACGAAGGACATCATCTCAACGATAGACGGCATCATCAGCATCACCAATAATCTGCTGTCGGTGTACGACGGAACGGAAATAGAGAAGGACGTCGATTTCTCCACGGGGAACATCGAGGCGCAGGGTTCGGTCGTCATCAAGGGGAATATCACGCCCGGTTTCGTAGTGCGCGCAAAGGGCGATATCATCGTGAACGGGAACATCGAGGATGCGGTCGTCGAAAGCGCAGGGAATGTGATAGTACAGGGCGGCATCATTGGCGGCGAGAAAAGTTCTATCAAGGCCCACGGCCATGTGAAAGCGAGCTTTCTCCGCAACGCCCCCATCGAATCGTACGGCGATGTCATCATCGATCAGTCGATAATGAACTCGCAGGTGAAATCGGATGGGCGCATCATCTGCATCACCGGAAAGGGCGTAGTCCTCGGCGGAAAACTATCCGCCACGAAAGGTATATTTGCCAACATAGCAGGGGCATCGTCCGGCACGGCGACCGAGATGGTCGTCGGCAGAAGCCTTGAGGCGGACAATCGCCTGAAGGAGATATTCGAATCGCTTAAGACGAACAAGGAAAACCTCAAGAAGATAAAAATGGCGCTTGGCGATGAGTACTTCAAGGACCCCAAGGCGTTCCTTTCACGGCTGCCTGCGGGCAAAATACCGATGGTAAAGGATCTCCTGACGCAGGTGGCGGATATCGTCAAGAAGAACACCGATCTCGAAGCGGAGAAGAACACCCTTCTCGATCAGGCGCATACGCAGTCGAGATCGACGGTGACGATATATCAGACGATATTCGAGGGCGTCATCATTTTCATCAATCACCTGAAACGTGCTGTCTCGAAAGAGATATCGGGCAGCGAATTCTTCTACATGGATGAATACGACGCTATCGGTGAGCGGGCGCCGCATAAGCTCGATCCGAAGGAATTCACGTTCTGATCGTTCCTGCAGCCCTGAGCGGTCCCTATTTCAGCGCGAATGCATACGAGAACCAGGCGACTACGCCGAGCCCCCAGCTCGCTCCCGTGCCCAGACCGAAACAATTCGCTCCGATGGACCCTTGGAAACCGGTTCCGGGGAGGCTGAACCATATACCGGGAAGTACGGCAGCGCTTACCCGCGCGTTCGGTGCCGTCGGATCGAATGTACATGCGGGATCGAATTCGACATAGAGGGCGAAGGCGTCCTTGACGACGCGCCATACCGGGGCAATGACGGCGCTCACGGTCGCGGTGCGTATATCCGAGTACGGCATGCGCGCGAGCACATTGACCTCAAGCGCAAGGACGTCGTTCTCCCAGAAAAAATGATATTGCGGCGTGACGAATGTCGAGCTTATCTGAAGGGCGATGATATGCTCCGGCGTGATGGCGAAACGAGGCATGACCCAGTTGAAGAACGCGAATGACGGCGTTACGCCCACTTGTGCAAGGCTGGCAAATATGTCGGCGTTCTTCGTCGCACCGTACGCGCATACCAGGTCAGCACCCGCGGTCACCGCTGTATTGGTGGTGATAACGCTCGATGTCGAGAGGAATGGATTGACGAACACCGTTCGTTCAGCGATAAGGCCGTTCCAGGCGTTGTAGGAATACCCGGACAGGAACCCGCTCATGCAGAGCATCAGCGCTGTGATGCGAACCGGAAACATCGTTGATCTTCTCATACATACTCCTCGATACAGATTGCATGGCCCGATAGTATCATTTCTTATTGGCGAATGCAAGCGAGAGCGTCGATGCGTCGATACGTTCCTCACAAAAATAATGGGAAAAGCAGCAGAGGTCATGAGGGAGTAGGGAGAGGTCACGGATGAACAGATGATGATTTGACTCCGCATGTCTTCTCGCGTACAATAGAGATACTTGGGCCTGAAGATCCAATGACCTTTCTTATGATCTGCGGCATTCCATGACGTGAGGGAGCGATGACGCGCATCCAGTATCTTATCGAGCGCATCGGCGCGGACAATGTGCTCTCACTGAGCGTGCATCCTTTGATAACCATACCCAAGACACATCCGGCATGGTTCGAGATGCGGCTCGCCCATCACAATAATCCGATATGCCTTGCCGTGAAGAAGAGCCGGGCGAACCATGAACGGTGCGTGCAGTATAAGACCGCGAAAGTGGCGCGCGCGCTTACCGCCGACGGGCCGTGCTTTGACATCTGTCCGTTCGGCGTGCTCGATCATATCGTGCCGGTAAAGCCGCCGAACCCGTCATTCGTGCTTTTCATCAGCTATGCACGAGCGGTCATCGGCACCCCCCGTGCCGGCGTCGTCCACCAGTTCGTCGATGAGGCGTCGCTCGAGAAGAACGTCTCACTCGCGCCGTACCTTTCGCAGATAGCCCATGTGCGGTCAATAACGGAAGCGGTGCTGTTCGCCGGCATGGACCCGCTGACGCTCCCCGTCCGCGAAAGCGTCCTTGAGAAGAAGGTGCGTATCGCCCGCGATATGGTCGCGGAGTATTTCAGGCTCGATGTTTCGCTCAGGAAGATAGCGCAAGCGCTGCGCATGTCCGAGGCGCTTCTCGCCCGGTACTATAAGAAAGCGTTCGGTCATACCCTCCATGACGATCTGAACCGGGAACGCATCGCCTATTCGAAGCGGCTTCTTGCCAAAGGCTATTCGATAACGGACGCCGCCTTTGAATCCGGTTTCAACGACGCGAGCTATTTCTGCCGCATGTTCAAGCGTATCTCCGGCAAAAGCCCGCGTTCGTGGAAGCGGGGGTATTGATTTTTATGCGAAGCACCCTATAATCGCTCAAAAGGCCATACACCATGGAACGCACTGTCATACCTTTCATCCTGCAGATCGCATTCGCTGTTGCGGCGTCCGGCGCGTTCATACTCGTCGGTTTCCTTTTTTCCCCGAAGCGTTTCACAAAGAAGAAGATGGATGCCTATGAATGCGGAGCGGGGTATTTCCATGATGCCCGGGTGCCGATAGAGATAAAATTCTACGTTATCGCCGTGCTCTTCCTTTTGTTCGAGGTGGAGGTAGTGTTCTTCTTCCCGTTCGCTGCATCGCTTAAGTCGTTCATCCGTGAAGGCTCGTCGATACGGGCGCTTGCCGGCATGCTCGTGTTCGTCGCGGTGCTCTTTGTCGGATATCTCTACGCGCGTGCCAAAGGCGCGCTCTCGTTCAGGGAATGACCATGCCGCTCGGGGAACAATCATCATACAAGGGGCTCGTTGTCGGAAGCCTCAATCGCTTCTTCAATTTCGCCAGGACATACTCGTTCTGGTCGCTTCCCTTTGCGACGGCGTGCTGCGGCATAGAATATATGTCATCGATGTCGCCGCATTTCGATATTGCGCGCTTCGGTGCCGAACGCCCCACGTTCTCGCCGCGGCAGACCGATACCCTCGTCGTGCTCGGTACGGTAAGCTATAAGATGGCACCCGTCCTCAAGGAGATCTACGAACAGATCTGCGAGCCGAAATGGGTGATAAGCGTCGGCGTATGCGCATCGCTCGGCGGCATGTTCAATACGTACAGCACGCTGCAGGGTATCGATAAGATAATACCGGTGGCGATGTATGTGCCGTTCTGTCCGCCGCGTCCCGAGGTCATTCTGCAGGCGATAATGCAGCTCCAGAAGAAGGTACGCGCCGGCAGGGGCGAGGTTTGCAATGTCGGTATTGAAGGATATCAGGAGCGGCAGGCGGGGAAACTCATGCTGACGGCGGAGGAGGAAGCGGAGATCGAGCGCATCGCTTCCGGTACGCGCGCATCGTGCGGTTTCATGTACGATCACCCCGAGGGCTGCCGACAATGAACATATTCACCGGCATCATCGAAAGCCGCCCCGGGCTTATCGATTCGCTCGCACCGGATGTGTCCGGCATCCACGCGGCATACACACGCCCGCACAAGCTCATCGATCTTCTCACGCTCTTGAAAGGCGAGGGATATGTGATGCTGAAGGACATGAACGCCGTCGATATGCTCGGCATGAAGGATATCCCCGGGGATGCCGAGAATCGCTTTTTTGTATATTATCTGCTGTATGCCCCGGCGGCAAAGCAGCATTGTATCGTGAAGGTCATGCTCAATGACCGGGAGGATATCCCGAGCGTAAGCGGGCTCTGGTGCGGGGCGAATTGGCAGGAGCGCCAGATCTTCGATATGTTCGGGATAGTGTTCAGCGACCATCCCGCTCTTACGCGCATCATCATGATGAACGGCTTTGAAGGGCATCCGCTGCGCAAGGACTTTCCTATTACCGGCGGCAATGGTCTTGCCTTGATCAAGGATATCCTTCTGCCGGACCCCGTCGATCCCGGGCGGTAAAAAGGATCGTACCCCCTTTGTTCCCTCGCGTGTTATAAGGTAAACGAGAGGCACATGCATGCGTTCGGTGTTCAAGCGATATGGCAAGAGGATACGGGACCTGCGCACCTTTCTCGGTGCATGCAGGAAATCCGGCTTCATCTCCGACGCTGATATACGCGATGCGGTCGCCGCGAAGATCATCGGCGCATCCGCACGGACCGCCGTAGAGCGTTTCGCAAAAAAGCATTCACTCGCCCGCGAGCGCTCGGACGACGCGCAGAAAAGCGTCCATCACGAGAAGGAAACGTTCGGTGTTGACGGCACGATCGGCATTTACCTCAAACAGATGGGGAAGACCGAACGTCTTACCGAGGATGCCGAACGAACGCTTTGGAAAAAGCTCCGGACACTCGCCGCGAAGAAAGAGCGGTATGCAAAAGCGTCCGCAGCGACCGAATTGAGTAATGTCGAAGATGAGATGAAAGAGTGCGAGCATGTGCTCATTAAATCGAATCTTCGGCTCGTGGTCAGCATTGCCAAGCGATATACCTCGAGCGGGCTGTCATTCCTCGATCTTATCGATGAAGGGAATATCGGTCTTATCGAGGCGATAGCCCGCTTCGATCATCGGAAGGGGTTCAAATTCTCGACCTATGCCACCTGGTGGATAAAGCAGTCGATATTGAAGGCCATCGATTCAAAGCGCCATATGATACGGTTCCCGATGCATATCCATCGTCTGCTCAGGCGCTATCTCGATACCATGAAAACGCTTTCACAGAAGCTCGGGCGCGACGCTTCCACGGATGAGATAGCCGCGGAGCTCGGTGTGAACGCCAAGACCGTCGCGTCGCTCGCCATGTTCTCGAAAGCCCCCGCGTCCATGGAAGCGCCGATAGGCGACGGGGAATCGTCCGACCTTTCTCAGTTCCTCGAGGATAAACGAACGCCGTCGCCGCATGAAGAGGCGTTCATCTCGAGCCTGCGCAATACGATAAACGATGTGCTCGGTGAGCTGACCGAGAAGCAGCGGCGTGTGGTCATACTCCGCTTCGGGCTCGACGGCAGTCCCGTGCGAACGCTTGAGGAAGTGGGAATGGAACTTAAGATCACCCGTGAGCGTGTGCGCCAGGTGCAGCGCGAGGCCTTCGAGCGCATCAAGCGGCTCAAATCATCGGAGCGGCTGAAGGGCTATCTGCACGATTAGCCGCCCGGGGACGATCAGCCGAGCTTCGCCGTTTCCGCGCGTATCCGCGCCGTCACTGTTTCGATGATGCCGTTCAGGTCGTACTTTGATTTCTCGAATTCGCAGCCCGCAGCTTTCACGTGTCCGCCGCCGCCGAAGCTTTCGGCTATCGCGCGCACATTGACGCCGCCGCGGCTCCGCATGCTCACGCGCCAGATGCGCTCCGTCTCGCGAACGACGAAGCCGACGCGTACGGTGCGCACGCGCATGACATAATCGATGGGGCTTACGCAGAAATCGGCATACGATTCGCCGGGGTTCTCTGTCCGCTGTACCGAATAGACGATGGTGCCGTTGTCGAACGAACGCACCTGCAGGAGCAGCTTGGAAAGGAGATGGAAATCGTTCTCGTCCATGACGCGGTTGAGCATGCCGTCGACGGCCTCCACATCCGCGCCGGCCTCGATCATGTCGGCCGCCGTCCGCAGTGAACGCTCATTGGTGTTGCGGAAACAGAAGAAGCCGGTATCGCTCGCGATGCCGGCATAGACGAGGGTGGCGAGTTCGTTTCGGATAGTGCCGGGGGCATGGAGCGCGAAGAGTTCATTGACGAGTTCGACGGCGGAGCTCGCCGTTTCATCCACATAGGTGAGCGTCCCCCCCTCGCAGCGGAGCACATGATGATCGATGAATATCACGTCATCGAACAGATGCTTGTACTCATAGAGCGTGCCGATGCGGTTGATGTCACCCGCGTCCACAACGATGAGCACGCCGTTCGTCTCGAGCTTGTTCACGTCATAGGAGAATATCATCCTGTCGATGAACGGTATGGTGGCGAGCCGCTTGTGCATGGCATCAGCGTTCACCATGACCGATTTTTTTCCGAGGGCGGAGAGCGCAAGCCCCATGACGAGCGTGCTCGTCACACAGTCCACATCGGGATTATAATGTCCGACGACGGTGAAGCGGTCGTGTTTGGCGATGCACGCGCTTATGTCACTGATCTTTTTCGTCACCATGCTCTTTCCTTTCGTTCTCAATAGCCTTCATCCTGGTCAGCACGGAGTTCATTCGTACGAGCGAGTCATCGTATACGAACCTGAGCGACGGGATGTAGCGCATCGGCATGAGGTCCTTGAGCCGTTCGATGAAGAATCCGCTCGCATGCGAGAGGGCCCGCAACACGTCTTTGACGCGCGATGTATCAAGGACGGATATCGATACGGTCGCTGTCCGCAGGTCTTTCGTCGTCTCGACCTTCGTGATGGTGATGATGGTCGCAAGACGCGGGTCCACCGATTCCTCGACGATGAGCTTGGCGAGGTGGTGGGCGAGCGTCTCATTTATCCTGTCCATTCTGTGTTTCGGCATGCTGTTTCCTTTACGATAACGGGGACTTACCCGAAGTAATGGCGTCCCCCGACAACGATGAAATTCGCTTCAAGGAAGTCTTTCCGTGTATAAAAGAGCATGCCCTTTCTCCGCCCTTCCTGCGTGAACGTGACGATGTTCCTGAGCGAGAGGCCGTGCTTGACCGCCAAACGATAATGCTGCCCGCGTTCAGTGAGCGTCCGGTACAGCGCTGAACGGTCCCTGGCTGCAGTGAAGCAGCTGTCAAGAAGGTCGCGGCTGCCGCTTTCGATGGCGTACCCGAGCTTCATGACCAGTTCGCTTTCGCTTCCTGCTCCGCTTTCAAACGGATACATACGCACCGCGTCCCCGTTGGTGACGACATGGTTCTGAGCGTGGGGAAAAAGCAGGATGAACGGAGGGCGGGAAATGCCGTCGGTACGTTCACGGCCGGCTCCTGAGGACGATATTCCGTAGGGGGTCGAACGCCAGGAGAAGCTCCGCCCATTGACCGAATACGTGCCGTTCTGGAAACGTACAAGCGCACCGGCGGGATAATTCGTTGACGCAGTATCATTCCCGATCACCACCCATACCGAACCGACGAGAGCGGCCTGTACGGGGGTGAGAAGGCACAGGCATATGAGTAGCATTGGGGGGCGCATGAGCATCCTTTTACCGTGTATGCATTCTACAGGCCCGGCGGTTATTTTGCAACAAAAAAGGGGCTCCGAATTACAGCGAAGTCCTCGCATACGGCGTAAGGATACGCGTTTCAGTGATGATCATGTCTATCTTTTCGTCGCGCGGCGTGACGGGGAGCTCCCGCAGCACCTGAAAATCGTATGCAAGTGCTACGCGCAGCGCCTTTGCGTTGCCGCGGAAGAACGTATCGTAGTAGCCGCGTCCGAACCCGATACGATTACCCGTTTCGTCGAAGGCGACACCAGGGGCGATGACCAGGTCGATGGACGACGGGTCCGCGGTCGGTGCATGTGCCGAGGGCGTGCGGAAACCGAAGGGGTCAACGGCAAGGTCGTCAATGGCATCGGTGATGATGCAGGGGCGCATGAGATTGTCCGTACGGTCGATGCGCGGCGCCGATACGGTGAGCGTATGCTCGAGCAGGTAATGGATGATGCCGCCGCTTATCGGCTCATTGCGGAAATTGAGATAGACGAATGCCTTCGTGTACTTCTTAACGTCGATACGGGAGATGAAATTCTCAAGGATGATATAGCTTTTGAGGATGACGTCCTCACGACGCATTTCCTCGCGCTGCGTCAGTATATCTTTTCTGATCTGGGCAGCTGTTTTGCGGCGATGGCCCATTTACCCCTCTTGACCTCGACAATGATAGGTGTACGCGTCGATTCCTGTTTTTCATCGAATCCGTGGGTGCCGGCGAGGCCGAGGAATTGCGATCCGGTGCGTGCGCGAAGCGTATCGATGATCTTGCCGCGGTCCGCGCCGTTCTGTGCCGCATGGAGTATCAGCCCCATCGCTTCGTAGGTGTTAAAGGCCACCCAGGTCGCGTTGCGGCCGGAAAGTTTCGCGTAACGGTCGTTGAAAATATCGATGGATTCGTTGAGATTCTTGAAGAAGATGAACGGTGTGGTCGCAAGCACGTTCTCGGCATGGTCGACGCTCGCGATGTTGACGAAATCCGCCATGGCGACATCGCTCGTGCCGATGACGGTGATGTTCGCACGTTTGGGCTTCAACTCCGAGACGATGAGCCCCGCCTCGCGGAAATTCCCTGCGATGACGACGGTATCCGGGGAGAGATTGCGAACGGTGGCGGCGAGATTGGCGAAGTCGACCTCGCCCGGCTCGAACCATTTATGCCCGGCGACCGCGAATTTCCCCGCGGCGGCATTGTCGATGGCGAATGCAGTATTCGAATACGCTGTGCCGTTCTGCGCAATGATGAACACGCGGCGCGCACCGAGCATGGCGGCATAGTCGGCGATGGCATTTCCCTCGGCCACATCGCTCACGGTCGCGCGAAAGACCGAATTCGTACCGAGTATGCCGCTTTCCGTCAATACTGGTGTGAGGACGGCTATCGGATCCCGGTCATACACTTCGCGTGCCGATGCGAGACATTCCGGAAGGACATAGCCGACAACACCGATGATATCATGTTGGCCGGCGATCGTTCGAGCATTGTCGCGGGCCTTTTCGGGATCGCCGCCGTCGTCATAGACGACAAGACCGATCTTGTTCCCGTTAATGCCGCCGAAGCGATTGACATGGTCGATCATCGCTTCGCAGCTGTAGCGCATCGCTTTGTCATACCCGGGGCGTGAAATGACGGAACTGACCGCAAGCGCAACACGATATTGATGCTGTTTGGTCCTGCATGAGATGATGGTACAAAAGACAAGTATGAGTAGTGTTATCTTTTTCATAGTGCCCACCGGATAGAATAACAATACACCGAAGCACGCTTTAAGTCAATTGTCAAATCCCTCCTTTTGCTGTAGAGTGTCGCAATGGAACGATACCAGGCGCTCGATGTCCGTCATATGTGGCATCCCTGTTCGCATATGCACGATTATGAAGCGTACCCCGCCGTTGCGGTGCGCCGCGCACGGGGCGTGTGGCTGTATACTGAGGACGGCAGAAGGATACTCGATGCCGTTTCATCGTGGTGGGTGAACCTTTTCGGTCACGGGAACAGGCGCATCGCCCGGGCGATAGCGAAGCAGTCGAAAAAACTAGAGCATGTGATATTCGCTAATTATACGCATGAGCCGGCTTCCCGTCTTGCCGCGGAGCTTTCAGGTCTGTTCGATCATCAGCTGCCGCGGGTCTTTTTTGCGGATAATGGATCGTCCGCCGTTGAGATAGCGCTCAAGATGTCATATCACTTCCGCGTCAATACCGGTGCGCCAGAACGGGATGGATTCGGCTTTATTTCGGGTGCCTATCACGGGGAAACGGTCGGCGCGCTTTCGGTCGGCGCGCTCGGTCTTTATAAGCGTATCTACCAACCGATGCTCATGAACACGGCAGCGCTGCCGGGGCCGGATTGTTACCGCTGCCCGTACGGGTTATCGCGTGAGACCTGCAATGCCGAATGTTTTTCCGGGACGGAGCGATCGATACGGGAGAACGCGCATCTTTCGGCCGTGATCATAGAACCGATGCTGCAGGCCGCCGACGGCATGAAGATGTATCCCGCCCGGTATCTCATCAAATTGCGTGCATTGACGAGGACGTTGGGTATACATCTGATATGCGACGAGATAGCATCCGGCTTCGGCCGTACCGGTGCGATGATGGCATCACATCACGCCTCCATTGTGCCGGATATCGTCACGGTGTCCAAGGGGCTTACCGGCGGTTTCCTCCCGCTTTCGGCCGTTCTCGTCAGTGAAGCGATGTATCAGGCGTTCTATGCGCCGTACAGCGAGAACAAAGCGTTCCTGCACTCACATTCCTATACCGGAAATCCCATCGCCTGTGCTGCCGCCAACGCCGTATTCGCACTTTTCCGGGAACGCGATGTGCTCTCGGATATCGCCGAAAAGGGGGCATATATCCGGGAGCGGGCGATGGCTATTGCAGGACATCCGTCGGTAGGGGAGATACGATCGCTCGGCATGGTCACCGCAATAGAACTGGTTGCGGATAAAGCATCAAAACAACCGCTCGACAGCGCCCTGCGTACCGGATACCGCATCTACCGCGAGGCGGAACACAACGGCGTTCTGCTCCGCAATCTCGGCGATATACTCTATTTCATGCCTCCGTACGTCATTTCCCGCCGCGAGATAGACAGAATGGTCGATACCGCGCTCCGTGCGATACGTTCCATCCTGCCCGAATAGCGGTAAAAATTAACCCCTCATCCGTCGATAATGATAAGGAAAGATTAGCGTCACCAGCGAAGGCGTATGAAACTTCAGTCAAAGATCATAACCGTTCATTCGGCGTTCTTCCTCCTGTTCGCGGTGTATGCCGCCGCTGTCATCGTACTGAATATCATAAGTTCCCGATACGATACCGTGAATTCTTCTCTGCTTCAGGCGCGCGCCCGTATCGCATTCGTGCAGCGGCTCCATGAGGGGAAATTCGACGAGCCTCAGCGGGAAGAATTACGGACCGCGATGTCGAACATCGGGATGGACATGCAGCGCGCGGAGCGCGCGGAGATGGACCGCGGGCATCGGGGCGAGATCGCTTCCATAGCCGCGACCGTCGAAGGCATTACGAAAGATATCGGTATCGTCTCCAATGCGTCGGTCGACGATGCATTGGTGCGCTTTCTGGCCGCGTCCGACAGGCTTGAGTCGCTCGGTGCGGGCACAGAGCGGGCGTTCGCTGCCTGCAGAAAGCTTGAGCGCGATTATTTCATCCGCCGTGAACAGAGATACGTCGATCGTTTTCTGACGGCGGTCGACCGTCTCGCGAAAAGCGCACCGCGGGAGAAGGTCCTCATCGAACGCTATCGCGCCGCATTTTCAGCGGTAGCGGAATTCGACGCCCTTCGGGCGCGCTCCGTATCCGCCGTGGGCGGAACGCTCTCGCAAGCGGCAATGCGCATCGATGAAGTGCATGCGCTCGCCGATACGCGCACTGCGCGGATGAAGAGCATTTTCTTCTGGATAACCATAGGCGCGTTCATACTGCTCCTCGGTTTCGATATCGATATGACGCTCTGGGTCATTCGGCTCACGGTGAGCCCGCTCAGGAACATCATGGGCGTCATTCGCGGTGTCGTCACCGGGAATGATCTCTCCGGCCGCATCGCGACGAAGCAGCGCAAGGATGAGATCGGCGCGTTGTCGTCGCATATCAATATGCTCCTTGATAAGATGAGGAAGATAGTCTCCTCGGCGCAGGGGCATCTGGAGGCGACCGAGGGCGAACGTAAAAATCTTGAGTCGTCGGTGGCGGTGAGCGTTTCTACCGTGCAGAACATGGCGGGCGTTATCCGTGCTGTAGAGAAGAGCATAGATACACAGCACGCGCAGGTGGCATCGGCGTCCGAGGATTCCGAGAAGCTCGCATCGCTCCTTGAGCGCTTCCGGGGCATCATCGTATCGGTGCTGGAAGAGACATCGGGGCTGACCGCCTCGATAGAGAGCGAGGTCACCTCGGTCACGCAGATATCGTCGTCGATAACCGAGATGTCGGCAACGCTCGGAACGATAAACACCATATCGACGCAGGCGGATACCTCGACGAAACATCTGGCAGAGGTGTCCGAAGAGGCGAAAACGAAGATCGATGATACTGCGGAGAAGATGGACGAGCTCCTGCAGTCGACCGCCGTCATCGGGGAATTCGTCACCGTGATAGGCACAGTAGCCGAGCAGACGAACCTGCTCGCCATGAACGCCGCTATCGAGGCAGCACATGCCGGTGAGCACGGCAAGGGATTCGCCGTCGTTGCCGAAGAGATACGCAAGCTCGCCGATCTCGCGAATCAGAAGGCCAATGACGCGAAGGCATCGCTTGCCCTGGTCGAAGCGAGCATCAACGCCACTGCGACTGAAATGAAAGCAACCGAATCGAATTTCGCTGCGGTGTTCGCCGAGACCGAACAGGTGACGAACATCATCACCTCGGTGAAGAACGCCACCGACGAGGAAGCTATCGCCGCAAAGGAGATCGTGGGCGCGGTCACCGATATCTCCGGACTTACCGGGCGCATCAAAGAGAATTACACCAACATAAACGCAGCCCTCCTGCAGATGCGTTCAAGCGTCGATACCCTCATACAGGCTGCCGGGAAAACTGCCGCATCCATTCCGGCGCTCCTTACGGTATCCGAGGAGATACGCACGGGTATGGGGACAATGGCGAACGGTATCGGTATGATCGATGAGATAGGCATAGAGCTCGTAAAACGCGCGCAGGAGACGATGAAGTCGATGCGGGCGCTTGAGGCGGACATCGGAAGGTATGCGGTGGGGAAGAAGTAGAAAGCCGTTTTTCACTGCCCTTTTTCCATTGAGAAGCGTTATATAAGGTAGCGGAGAAGTATGGCCCCTTTTGACAGGGGGCTGTTTTTGTACTATACTTCCTGTAAGCCCTCTGGTCGGGGCTATGTCGTAGGAGGCGCTATGCGCGTTCGGTTCATTGCTGTGTTCCTTGTGATATTTGCGTCTGTCGGAAGCGCGCAGGTCTTTTATATTTGGCGGCAGAGCGCGTGGGGCGGCGGCGCAAGCACCGTGGCTATATCGTCATCGAGTAATGGGAATAGTAATTACTACAGTTCCGATGGGAATGCGTTTTTTACCGGTACCGATGGCGATGGAAGCGGTGCCGTCATATTGAAACCGGTCGGTGTTATTGCGCCGATGTATAAGACCATTGGTGAAGCAAATGCTGCCGGATTATCCGCGTCGTTAGCTAATGTCGGGGGATCGAACGTGTACGATTTTTATAACTCCGTGGACGGCAATGGAT
>JBBTBY010000015.1 GCA_038043445.1 Spirochaetota bacterium | reverse complement strand
GGCTACATGCCGCGGCGGAAGCTGTCGTATAGTTCGTGATAGAATCCGCGCTCTGCAAGCAGGCTCCGATGGTCGCCGCGCTCGACTATCTCCCCGTCCTTGATGACGAGTATCTCATCAGCATCGCGTATCGTCGACAGCCGATGGGCGATGACAAAGCTCGTGCGCCCTTTCATGAGTTTCTTCATCGCTTCCTGGATGTGCATCTCAGTGCGCGTATCGACGCTGCTCGTCGCCTCATCGAGTATGAGTATCGAGGGGTTCGCGAGTATCGCACGGGCGATGGTGATGAGCTGTCGCTGACCCTGGCTGATATTGACCGCGTCATCGCTCAGTACCGTATCGTACCCATCCGGGAGATGTTCGATGAACGCGTCGGCGTTCGCAAGCCGCGCCGCTTCCCGTATCTCCTCATCGGAGGCGTTCAGTCTGCCGTAGCGTATGTTCTCGCGGACGGACCCTGAAAAGAGATACGTGTCCTGCAATACCATCCCGAGCGAGCCGCGCAGGACATCCTTGTCGATCGTTCTGATGTCGTGCCCGTCGACGCGTATCGTTCCCTCGTCGATGTCGTAGAATCGTGTGAGCAGATTGACTATCGTCGTCTTTCCCGCACCGGTCGGTCCCACGAGCGCTATCGTCTGTCCGGGGTGCGCCGTCAGATGTACGTTCTTCAACACCGGAACTGCGGGGTCGTAGCCGAAGCGTACATTCTCGAACGATACGGTGCCCGCAATGACCGGTGCTATGGCCTCGGTCTGCCCGGCGAATTCCGCGCGCTCATCCATGACCTCGAACACGCGTTCGGCGCCGGCGAGCGCGGATTGTATCATGTTGTATTGGTTCGCCAGTTCGCTTATCGGGCGGAAGAAATGGCGCGCATAATTGGTAAAGGCGGCGATAACGCCGATCGTGATGATGCCTCTCACGGCGAGGAGTCCCCCGGCGGCGGCGACGAGCGCGAAGCCGAAGTTATTGACGACGTTCATAAGGGGGCCGATGATGCCGGTGAATATCTGCGCCCGTATGCCCGCTTCGTTCAATCGGCGATTGATGACCGAGAACGCATCGATCGTTCTCTTCTCATGGCAGTACGCCTTGACCACGCGCTGGCCGGATATCATCTCTTCTACATAGCCGTTCAGTTCCCCCAGCGACTTCTGCTGCGCGGAAAAATATTTTCTCGTCATCGCCCCGACGCGGCTCATCGCGAAAAGCCCGAGCGGGACGCTTACGAGCGTAACCACGGTGAGCAGCACGTTCAGATACAGCATGAGCGACAGCGTTCCGATGATCATGATGATGCTCGCCATGAGCTGCGGCGCGGCCTGCGTGAGCGTATTGTTCACGCTCTCGACGTCGTTGGTGATACGGCTCATCAATTCGCCGTGCGGCTTCCTGTCGAAATACGCTACGGGCAGCGTCTGCAGTTTTGCGAAAAGGTCGCCTCTGATCGTCCGGACGATGTTCTGCGATATGTGTATCATCGAGCGTATCTGCACCCAGGTGGTGAGCGAAGCGATGAGATAGGTGCCTGCGAGCGCGGCGACGATGAGCGCAAGTTGCTGGAGGTCCCCCTGTCCGCGTCCGACCATGGTATCTATCGCCATGCCGATGAGCCATGGGGAGGCAAGCTGCATGAGCGATCCGACAACGACGAACATGAACACGATAATGAGCGCGGGAATATGACGCCTGAGATATGTCCCGAGCCGCCTCATCGTACCGGCGATGTTCTTCGGACGCGATTTCGGCATGCCCGCCATGTGCCCGGGAGGACTGCCGAATCCGCCTGGTCTTCCGAACGGTGTTATCGGGCGATCGTTCGCGGCGTCGGGTTTTTTATGTGCCGCCATCAGACGGCCTCGTCGCCGATCTGTGACCGGTAAATATCGCGATAGGTCGCGCTGCCCTTCATGAGCCCCGCATGCGTACCCGTGTCCGATATGCGCCCGTTCTCGAGTATCAGTATCCTGTCGGCGTCCATGACGGAATTGATGCGCTGGGCGATGATGATGCATGTCGTGTGGGCCAGGCGTTCCCTGAGCGCACGCTGAATGCGGCCTTCGGTGCCGATGTCGACCGCGCTCGTGCTGTCGTCCATGATCAGTATCTTCGGGTCGCGTACCAGTGCGCGCGCAATGGCGATGCGCTGCTTCTGCCCGCCGGAAAGGTTCACGCCGCGCTGCCCGATGATGGTATCGTAGCCATCCTTAAAACCGGAGACGAATCCATGCGCTTCGGCTGCAACGGCGGCCTTTTCTATCTCCGCATCAGTGGCATCGGATTTCCCCCAGCGTATGTTCTCACGAACGGTGCCGCTGAACAGTATCGATTCCTGGAGTATCATGGCGATCGGCGCACGAAGGTCATCGAGTCCCATGGCGCGCACGTCGATGCCGTCGATGCGTACGGCGCCGCGGGTGACATCGTAGAACCGCGGGATGAGATCGACGAGCGTGGTCTTGCCCGCACCGGTAGCGCCGAGTATGGCGAGCGTTTCCCCCGGCCGCGCGGTGAACGAGATATCGATGAGCACATCGCCGCCGTGCGATGCCGGATACCGGAAAGAGACGCCCTCGAACGTGATGATGCCTTCCCGCATCGGGGATGTGCGCTCCGCGGAGACCTCTGCCGCGGCCGTAGTGCGAGTCTTTTGTCCGCCATCACCATCCAGTATGCTCGGTTCTGTCGTCAACACTTCGACGACGCGATCACCGGATACCTTTGCGCGCGATGCGTTCATGAGCATCATGGCCGACATCATGAGCGAGAAGAGTATCATCATGACATAGTTGACGAGCGCCAGTATCTGCCCGACGGCGAGCGTTCCGTCTTTGACCCGATAACCGCCGGACCAGAGCAGTATGATCATGCTCACGTTCATGAGGAGCATCATGAGCGGCATCACGCCCCCGACGACGCGGCCTGCCTTGATCGATATCGACGTAAGCTCATCGTTCGCGGTGCCGAACCGTCCTCTCTCATATGCCGAACGGACGAAGGCCTTGATCACGCGCACGCCGGTGAGGTTCTCCCGCGCCACATCGTTCACCCGGTCGAGCTTTTTCTGCACCGTGTTGAACATCGGGAAGCCCTTGCGTATCACGAGTACGAGGACAATGACGATCACCGGCATGGTGGAGAGCGATATGAGCGCAAGCGACGGGTTGACCGCGAAGGCCATGGCGATACCGCCGATGAACATCAACGGTGCGCGCACGAGTATGCGGAGCATCATGAGCACAAGGTTCTGCAGCTGTACGATATCGTTGGTCAGGCGTGTGATGAGCGATGCGGTATGGAATTTATCGAGGTCGGCGAATGAGAACGACCCGATGCGCCTGAAAAGGTCCTCGCGGAGGTCGGTGGCGAAATTCTGCGCGGCATGCGTCGCGAATACCGTGCAGCCGATGCCGCCCACCGCGCCGATGAGCGCGGCGGCAGTCATGAACGCGCCGGATCGAAGAACAAAGCCGATGTCGCCGCGGGCAATGCCGATGTCCACGATGTCGGCGAGGAAGTGCGGCTGCAGGAGATCGCAGAACACTTCTATCAGCATCAGGGCCGGGGCGATGACCGATGGTTTCCAGTACGGCTTCAAATAGCGCAAGAGCATTCGCATGATGCGGTGCAGTATACGCTGATGCTGTTCGTCGTCAAGGTCGCGACATGAATTGTGCATGAGCATACAGGGGATACTTGACGGAGCAGCAGGTGAGGGTATACTGACGGTACTGGCGGTGTATGAGACCCATGGAAAAAGTATTGATTTTCTTTCAAAAGCGCCGGGGATGGATGCGAAGGATCGTTCTCGCTGCATTTGCGATATGCCTCTTCTTTCCCATGCTCACCGTGAAAAGCTGTTCGTATAGCGGCGGCATGAGCGATAAGGATCCTGTCACCTATTCATGGATGAGTGTCGTCACGAGGGACGGGAAATTCGACCCATTCGCGGCAGCCCCGATAGCGATAGCGGTCATTCTCATCGGTGTTGCCTTCCTGCGCCTGCGTGGACAGCGGGTGTTCCCGCTGTTCGTCGTGCTGTCCGAATTCCTCTGCGCCGTGCTTGCTGTTGCGATAATGATATATTGGCCGGGCATAGCATTTCTCTTTGACACGGTGCGGCATACGCCGGTATATTTTGCCGCGATCGTTCTGCTGGCGTTCGCCGTGCTTGAGAGTGCGTTCCGGGCCGCTGCAGTATGGCGCGATGTTCGTTCGCTGGAAAGACCGGACAGCGCCGGCATCGGCATTCCGCGCCATATGCTCCGCGCGGTGAATATTATTGCAGTCCTGCCGCTGGCCTGCATTCCGTTCATGGGCCGGGGGCCATCGGCATTGAGCGTGGGCGATATCATCGCGATCGCGTTCTATCTACTTTTGCTGTGGGTTCCGTATCTCTTCCTGGGATTGACCGCGAATTTGGCTCTGACTCGGCGCGAGCGATGGGCATACGTATGGACAGCCGTCTCAAGCATACTCGCCGTCGTGTTCCTGGCCTTTCTCATAATGAAGGGATAGTTCAGCGTTTCAGTAATTCACGAAGCTTTTTTACGCCTTCATCATCATCGAAACCGGTCGCAGTGCGTACGGCGAAGGGGATGTCAAAACCGACCTTTTCGCGCTTGAGTAGTATGAGGTTCACGCATTCCCGGATCTTGTCCGGGAAGAACAACCCGTAATGCGATATAAGGCCAAGCGAGTCGTTGTCGACGGGGTTCTTCTCTTTCAGAAGCCTGTTGTAAAAAAGTTTTGCCAGGTCTTCGGTGCTTTTCGTGTAATTGACCTTCTGCGTCATCGACTGGAAATAGGCGGCCTCGATACGGTCCCAGACTCGGCGGTTGCCGCTCAGCCGCTGATCGTTCTTCAACTCCGCGAGGTCGGATTCGGAGAAGAAATCCTTAAGAAGCACGCTCGTCGATGATTGGCGCAGAAAAAGCGAGCCGTACGTTTCGATGATGTGATCGGTATCTTCCATAGTGAGCCCGCTGATGAGCGTGGTGCGGTTGCTTTTGAGCAGACGGTCCATGGTCCTGAATATCTGGCGATTGGTATTGAGCCGTCCATAGAGTATCGTCTTGTACATGAATTTCTGCTTGTCCTTCGTGCAGTACTTGTTGAGCTGGGCGACATAATCGAGCTGGGCATTGAGGACCTTATGGGCTACCGTCGTATCCACCTGCTTTGACAGCTGAATATGCATATCGGTGATACGGCTTAATTCCTCATCGACCGTCGTCTTGAATTCGTCGAACGATACGGCGGCAAGGTCGATCTCTTTTGCCGCCGTCGGGGCACGATCCGGCACCTGAACGGGGAATTCGATATTTTCGTCGACATCGAACGGGGACATTCCGCTTAACGGTGCTGTGCTCTTCGCATCCGTTGCGTCGCAGATGATCATCTTTATCGCCGCCTGCACGCCGTGCTCATCACCCCAGGTGCGTCCCGCCTGTTCGAGACCGACGGTATCCTTTATCCGTACGAATGCCTGTTTATACGACTGCAGTATGCCGAGCAACTCCTGCATGGTGGATTCCCTTGTCCACCAGAGGACCATATCGCGGACGAGGATGTTCTTTTCAAGTACTTCCAGGTCGGCAGGACTGAGCTTCTTATCGTCGAGCAATGCACGCGTACCATCGGTCGACTTCATGCACAAGAGGTCGGCGACGATAGACTTCAGTTCATGTTCATCGGTAAGGCTGAGCGCGGTGAACTTTGCGTTCGCCCAGAGGACGGCGCTTACCTGCTCACGGAGGATTTTCATGAAAACGGCGAGCAGTGACTGCAGTGTATCAACGGGAACCTCCTCGGGAAGACGCACCGAGGAGGCGAGCCCATACTGGAGCGCATGAACGGCGCATAAGCGTTCATAGGGGTCGGTGTAGTTAAGGAGATAATGAGCAATGTCCTCGATCACCCTGTCGATATGGAATCGTTCACTCGGGAATTCCTTCACGAGACGGGATCTTGCGTTCGTGCGAAGTGCGTCATCCGAATTCCTGATGAGGAATGCCGCAATGCATGCATATCCTGCCTGGGCTGGCGCGACGGTAGCGAGCAATTTGGTGAGGCCTTTGATGAAAGCGATATGGGCCGCGTTCATGTCCGGCAGTACGGTCTTCGCGTCGCTTTGTGAAGGCATCGATACACTATATCGCAATCGAATGTATAGTCAATACGGACCTGCTTTCGGTATAGGGATCTGCGCGCACAGGCCTATCGCAGGCGTCTGAACCACCGCGTTTCGCCGGCAAGCATCGGGAATTCGAGTTCCACGGCTGACGGCATCGGATTGTTGTCTGACAGATCGATGAGTTCGCTGCGCCTGCCGAGGGAAAGTTTTTTCTTCCCGTCCCTGAGCGCGTGTATCGAGATGAACCCGTTGCCCGCGGTCGTCACATCGCCGGCAGGCCTATCGGGGTAATGCCGCCGCAAATACGCTTGACGCTGCAAAAACAACTGCGATGATCCTCATGGCAACTCCCTCAGAGACCTATTATCATGAAATGCCGCGCCGGTATATCAACGGAGACCGAACTCCCCGAAACGATCATCGGCTTGCCCTCATATTCATCAGTGACCGACGGATCTTTCTTCACACCGCCGAGATCGATGGACGCTGTCTGACGTTGTGCGCTCAGATTACCGATGACCGCGAGCGTGCGGCCGGCGGTGCATGTGTAATACGTCACCGCGACCTCGGGATTCGATGACCGTATCTCCTTCTGGTCGTAATAGAACTTTAC